>JBBSCU010000307.1:0-5836 GCA_038249935.1 Chroococcales cyanobacterium | reverse complement strand
GACAATTGACTAATGACCATTTATAGTCATTAGTTTTCACAAAGGACAAATGACAATTGACTAATGACCATTTATAGTCATTAGTTTTCACAAAGGACAAATGACAATTGACTAATGACTTATTTATTAAGCGGTGGCTTCTAAGGCTTCATCATCTTCGCGATCTTCTGGATCTACCTGTTTCAGACGAATGTGCTTTTTACCTAAAGTGATGATAAACTCATCTCCTGGTTTAAGATTCATCTGTTTTGTATAAGCTGAACCGATAAGTAAATTACCATTCGATTGCACACTAATTCTATAGCTAGCACTGCGTCCACCACGCCCATTAGTACTAGGTGTACTGTCCAACTGAATGCCTTCGGCATCAATTAGGGCATTTAAGAACTTCATCATATTGACGCGCTCTATACCATTTTTGGTAATGGTATAGTAGCCGCACTTCTTGGCTTTGTCTTCTTTGCTCTCGGCCTCTAGCTCTTTGACTTTTTTGAGCAGTTCATCACCGAGTAGGGGTTCAATTTTTTTCAGTTTAGGCATCAACTTAGGTCGAAAACGAATGTTTGAAGTGTTTGAAACGATTTTATTTTAGCTGAGGTTGAGCTAATAGGAACATAATCCTTTAGTTTTTATCTCAACATAGCCAAGTATATTACACTCAGATGCAGAATTGTGATGCGATTAGCAATATTTCTAAGACAATCTATTTTAGAGAATGCTGATAACTATATATATAGTTTGTGAATCACTGCTACACTATACTTATTTAAGTTTTCTAAACTAACGCTCAAGAGGTTGTCTACAAGCTTTGGATGATAACTGAGTCATACAATGATAAGCAAAACTGATCTTTAGTCAAGAGTTAAGGATAAATATTTAGACTTTAGACATTGACTATTGACTAAACAACAAAGCTTACCAAAATGAAACTAACT
The DNA here is from genome assembly GCA_038249935.1 of Chroococcales cyanobacterium. GTDB lineage: Bacteria > Cyanobacteriota > Cyanobacteriia > Cyanobacteriales > Nostocaceae > Nostoc. The sequence goes on along the minus strand of JBBSCU010000307.1, from coordinate 4,901 downwards.
ACCAGAGGACACTACAGTGTGAAGGCATTGCTAGATTTAAGTTTACAACCAAGATATGGACCTGTATCTGTCAGAGCGATCGCCAAACGCCAAAATATTCCAGCTCCTTACCTCGAAAAACTACTAATAGAAATGCGTCGTGCGTCTTTAGTCAATTCAATTCGTGGTAGCATCGGCGGATATCAATTGGCCAGAGAGCCTGTACAAATATCTATAGGACAAATTTTAGAGGCAGTCGGTGAGACAATTACCCATTTACCTCATCACACCCCAGCACCGTCACAAGCTGAAGATTGGGTAACATTTACCCTTTGGCAGAGGCTCAACCAAAAACTCAAAGAAGCTTTGTACAGTATTACTCTGGCAGACCTTTATTACGATGCTCGGAGCTGGCAAGCTTCCCTTGGGGAAGAAGCTAGTTTTGTGGTTTAGTCATTGGTTATTCACAAAGGACAAATGACATCAGCGGTTGTTTTAATCATTGCTGCACTTTTAGATTACTTAATTGGTGATCCTTGGGGTTGGCCTCATCCTGTGCAGTTTATGGGGTGGGTAATTTCTCGCTTCACCAAATTTTCTCTACAATTGTGTCAAAATTCACTAACACAACGTTTAGCTGGAATTGTATTAGGCATTATCCTAATCATTGGTAGCGGTGTTATTGGCTTTTTGATAATTCAAAGTGCTAGATGGGTGCATCCGCTGTTGGGAGTTGCAATAGATAGCATTCTTTTGGCTAGTTGTTTTGCTGGTAGAAGTTTGCGAGCAGCAGCGGTGGCTGTTTTACAACCTTTAACAGCAGGAAATTTGGGGGAAGCTCGGAAGATTTTAAGTAATTACGTTGGTCGAGATACACAAAACCTTTCAGAAGCAGAAATTTCACGAGCCGTTTTAGAAACAGTCGCAGAAAATGCCACTGATGGAGTAATGGCTCCGCTTTTTTATGCAATTATTGGTGTTTTTGTGCCAGTTGTCGGGCCTACTCCCTTAGCTTTAGCATATAAAGCCAGCAGTACCCTTGATTCAATGGTGGGCTATCGGGAAGCACCCTATACTTATTTGGGATGGTTCTCTGCACGGTTGGAAGATTGTTTGACTTGGCTGCCTTGTCGGTTAACAGTCATAACTCTGGCGCTGTTATCGGGTAAACCGATATACGTTTGGCGAATTTGTGGTCGGGATGCAATTACCGATCCTAGTCCTAATTCTGGCTGGAGTGAATGCGTCTATGCTGCTATTTTGGGTGTGCAGATGGGAGGTACAAATTGGTATCGCGGGATAGCTAAACACAAACCACTACTAGGAGATGCGATTTATCCCATCACCCCAACTTCTATTCAAAATGCTTTACAACTGACTCGATATTGTTTTTTGGTATGGTTAGAGGTAGCGATCGCTATATTCTTAATACTTCCAAATAGGGAATAGGGCATTGGGCATTGGGCATTGGTAATTGAGATTCTCCCAGTTTCCCCACTTCCTAGCCCTTAGTGTTATTCATTCAGGGTTATCAGTATATAGATATGTCTGCCAAAGTAGTTGAAATTCTCTCATCCGAAGAAATCCGTCGTACCTTGACTCGCCTTGCTTCTCAAATTGTGGAAAGGTCGCGCGATTTGTCCCAATTGGTGCTTCTCGGTATTTATACCAGAGGTGTGTTATTAGCGGAATTGTTGGCACGTCAGATTGAGATGCTAGAAGGTGTGAACGTCTTGGTCGGTGCTTTGGATATTACATTTTATCGAGACGACCTCGACAAAATTGGGTTGCGGACTCCGGCGAAAACCAACATTCCTTTTGACCTGACGGGGAAAACGGTTGTACTCGTGGATGATGTGATTTTCAAAGGACGGACGATTCGCGCTGCTTTGAATGCGGTAAACGAGTACGGTAGACCAGAAGTTATTCGTTTAGCTGTGTTGGTAGACAGGGGTCATCGGGAATTGCCAATTCACCCAGATTTTATTGGCAAGCAGTTACCTACTGCTAAAGAAGAAATTGTCAAAGTTTACTTACAAGATTTTGATGGACGAGACGCTGTGGAGTTGATTGGAGATTAGTCAAGGAGCTTTTTTAAACGCAAAGGGACGCAGAGGGAAGCGCAGAGGAGCGCTGAGTTTTGCCAATGATTGCCCTGCTCGGTGGCTTTTTAGGTCGTAAAGGCGACGAAGAGCCAGGAGTTAAGACAATTTGGAGAGGATTGCGACGATTACAGAATATCGCCGCAACCTGGAAATTAACCCACCAAACGGATTAGAGCAATGAACGAAACCGTAGGTCACATAAGCACATTTCTAATGCAATACACATATTAGTTTATTTGTCAACTTGACTAATCCATCTACTTAACAACTATAGGTGGAAGACCGTTTTCGGCAGTTGGTTGTGCTTTGCTAACTATCGGTTGGGGATGCAAAGGTGTTGGTGTCAATTCACCCTTACCAGTTTGATTCCATAAAATCATCGATAGTAACCCATCTACTAAGCCGTTATTGCTGCCGTTAGTGCCAACTAAGACATCTGGGATCAAGCGGACATGGCGATCGCCTATAATTTGCATTAGTTGCATTGCTGTATAACCTTGTGACCCCAAGGCTTCCACACCAGCACTATAGGTTTCAGCTTTGGCGTTACCTGTAGCCCGAATCCCTTCAGCCTCAGCAATTGCCCGAAGTTTTGTCCCCTCAGCTTCACCGTTCGCCTCCTTTATTTGGGCTTGGGCTTTGAGGTCAGCAATATGTACACTCTGCTCTGATTTTACCATTTCTTGCTGAATATCAGCTAGTGCTGTCTCCCGGACAAGTTGCTGCCGTTGGGTTTGCGCCATCTGCTGAACTTCATAAGTTTTGCGTTCTTCTTCAGCAATTTTCCGATCTGTCTGTGTCTGCATTAGTGATGCTGGTGGCTGAATATCACCAATGAGGGTGTCGATCGCTTGCACGTCATAAGCCCGCAGTGCTGTTTTAATATACTCAGCAGCCTCAGTTTGTCGCTCACTCCGAGCAGTTAGAAAGTCTAATACAGTACAGTTTTGGGCTGAGTTGCGGAAATAATTACCGATAGTCGGTTCTAATACATGGTCTACTAGATTTTGCATTGCACCGACACGAGAAATCACCTTTGGAGCATCTAAAGCACCCACATGGATAATTTGTGCTACTTCTAAATCGAAGGCAAATCCATCACGCGATCGCACTGTCAAGGAAGCTAGTTGAGCATCATAGCTGTGGCGTTCAGTCCGACTTGACCAGTTTAATACTATGTTGGTCGTTGGCACCAGTTCCATCTTCATGATTCGGGAATTAATTGGGTGCTTCCCAGGATATAGCGGTTCCACCCACACGCCTTTGTGTCCCTGATTGACCAAGTTACCGTGGGTGAAAGCTGCACCACTGACATCTTGATGCGCTTTACCCACGAAAGAAATCACCACACCGACATATCCAATGGGAATTTCTGTCATCGGCACTTGCTCAACCTGAACAAACCAAGGATTCAAGTTCCAAGAACCAGAAAGCAAGGTCTGCTCTTGTAAGCCTCGCCGTCCACCACCATCAATAAATTTCTGACCATTTTGGAAGTTATTGTGTTCGTCAATTATCGGCCCTGCGAGTTCACCAGCAGAAATTGGTACACCATCTAAGGTAGTGACAATGCCAACTTTGTCAGATGCCAGACTGTACACCCGCAACTGTTCTGGAGTCATGCCATGAGCGCTGGCATTTGATGCCATGATCACTTTAAACAGGGCAGTGTTAATCCGGTAAGTACCAGCGGTGAGAAAACCCATCTGTCGCCCTTTTTCCCCGCCTTGGGTGAGGAATTTCCGAGCATCTTGGAAGTTGTCACAAGTGACGATTTTGCCCAATATCCGCTCTGGTGGGTTGGATTCACCATCTGCGGCGACAATTAAAGCGATTTCCCCTTGAGGAACGACAATTACCGACTCTTTCTTTACAGAATACTGCCAAGGCCAATAGCCCCAGTGCCAACCAGGTGCTAAAGTATCTGCCTGTAAGCCAGCTTCCCCGTTGAGGGCGATCAAACTTCCGGCGGGGAGTCCGCGCCCGGAAATGGTAAATTTTCTTACCACAACGCCGACTTCACGTTCGCCAATAACTACCAGTCCGCCAAAGAATAGGGGGACAAATATGATCAAACCGCCAACAAGTAAGATGGGAACCAGTACAACAGGACTAATCTCAGCAGCTTGATATTGAGTCCTAGTTGTTTGTAACTGGGCAATATTTGGTTTGGTCTGATTTAGCTGGATAGTTACCGCAGTGATTTGTTTTGCAGTAGTTATGTTTACAGAAGTAGCATTGGTAGAATCAACATTACCAGCGTTCGTCAAAGACGTTGGCGAAGCCATCGCTAATGTTGCTACGAGAGATGCTGCAAGACAAGCTACCTTATTTTGTTTACACTTACCAAGCAAAGATGAAAAGCTTTTCATAATTTGTGCCCATTTGGGCAACTAATTAGTTAACTTAACACTTCACCAAGGCTTGCCTCGATTTCTTAAACTTGGCGTAATTTTTTTAAACAATTAAGAAATAACGCGATATGCCACTTATTCTTGGAACCCCTCTCCAAACCTCTCCCCCAAAGGGCTACCGTGTACACACAAATCTTTTAGAGTTACTGCATAACGTTGGGTAAGTTATTTTTTGCAGGTCGATACAACTAAGGTGCGAGTCGATACAACTAAGGTGCGAGTCGATGCAACTAAGGTGCGAGTCGATGTAACTAAGGTGCGAGTTGATGCAACTAAGGTGCGAGTCGATACAACTAAGGAACGCAAATTTAATAACGTGCAATTCTTATTTAACTTGGAATGGTGCGTTACGCTCCGCTAACACACCCTACTTTTGCACTTTATTTAATCCACATTCCTAAGG
>JBBSCU010000306.1:0-5865 GCA_038249935.1 Chroococcales cyanobacterium | reverse complement strand
GTTTTACCGTCTTTTACGTCCTGTAACCCCTGCTCTACTGCTTTAATTGTTTCCAGGTAGTCAACACGGTCAAGAAGCGCTTGGTACGCCTGGGCATCTTGTACAACAAGTTCGGCTTTTCCGTTGATCGTCAAAACAACGGGTTCTCTAGTTTCTTTCATTTGTTCAAGAAACTTAACCGTGTTTCGCTTGAAGTTAGAAAGTGACTCAATATCGCGGCTAATATCCATAATGCCCTTTCGTGAAGCTATGCACTAAATATAATGCAAATTTAACGAGGAATTCGACCCCAAATACCAAAACGGGTGTGGAAAAACAAGAAAAATAGAGCTACTCATTACTCAGCACTCACTTATGACAACGATGATTTGGATGGAATCTATTACTAAAACCTACTACTTGGGAGAAGTTAGTGTTCCCATACTTAAGGGAATTGAACTCTCTATTGAAGAAGGGGAATATGTCTCTATTATGGGTGCGTCAGGTTCGGGTAAATCCACGCTCATGAATATTTTGGGATGTCTGGATCGTCCGACAACTGGAGACTATATTTTTGAAGGCAGAAACTTGACAACTTTTGATGATGATGAATTAGCCTATATCCGCAACCAAAGGATAGGTTTTGTTTTCCAACAATTTAACTTATTGGCGCGGGCGACAGCATTGGAAAACGTCATGTTGCCAATGGTTTATGCTAACTTCCCCAAGTCAAAACGCCGTCAGAGGGCATTAGAATCTTTGGAAAAGGTAGGGCTAGCTGGACGCATTTCTAATCGTCCCAGTCAACTCTCTGGCGGACAACAACAACGGGTAGCGATCGCTCGCGCTTTGGTCAATCGACCTGCATTGGTTTTGGCCGATGAGCCAACAGGAGCTTTAGATACTGAAACTTCCCATGAGGTGATGAGTTTGCTGACAGAACTGAATGACCAAGGAATCACGATTGTAATTGTCACTCATGAGCCAGATATCGCTGCTCAAACTAAAAGGATTATCCGAGTTCAGGATGGTTTGATTATAGGTTAATTCACTAATAATTACTTGTAAATTAAATCCAGGCGTTGCTGAGTTACCTTGAGTGAATCTGCTGGTAAACTTTTACCCAATAATACAGATTCAATCGCTCGACCTACACTATCAGAAATTCGGTTGTAACCAGGAAATATCGGACGCGATCGCCCATATTTTGCTTGGTTTAAAAATACTTTTATCTGTGGTATTTTCTGCACAAATTCCTGATATTTTGAACTTTGACGAGACTTCAAATTCACTGGTAAATAGCCAGTCCCTAGTGCTAATTCTGTCTGAAATTCTTCACTCAAAGCATATTCGACAAACTCAAAGGCTGCTGTTTCACGTTTCGGTGTGGTTTTGAAAAAGAAGAGATTTTCACCACCAATCACAGTAGCAGGTTTTTGCATAACAGGAATAGGAAAAACATCAAAATCGACACCAGTTGCTTGAAATTGCCCCAGAATCCAAGGGCCATTTAATTGCATTGCAACTTTACCAGCCAGGAAGTCATCTGTCTCATAACCTCGTTCCGGGGCAGATAAAATAGCGGAACCGTCCTTAATTAAATTGCGCCAGAATTGCAAAGCGGCGATCGCACCTTGATTATCTTGCAAATTTACTGCTGCCGCATTTTGGGAATCAGCACTCACCAACTCGCTGCCACCACTCCACATAAATGGCAACCAGGTGAATACTGTAAATTCTCCCTTTCCCAAAGGCAAAAACATCCCATATTGATCTGTTTGTCCATCGTCATTGGTATCACGAGTTAATTTCTTGGCAACTTGTCTAAACTCCTGCCAAGTGCGGGGTAATTCAGTAATTCCTGCTGCCTTAAATAAACTCGGACGGTAAAAAATACCAACATTATTCGTCGCAAAGGGCACAGACCAAATTTTACCGTTGTATTTCATTGATGTGTACAAAGCGGGATCAATTTCGGCTTTTATGGGAGATTTATCAAGCATTTCATCCAAAGGTAAAATAGCACCGAGTTCCACCAATTGACCTGCGATCGTCGGGTTATACCACAATAAATCTGGGGGCGCATTTCCTACCACAGCTGCTAAAATCTTGGGCGTTTGCTGATCTTGTTGCCCGATATAAAGCGACTCTACTTGAATATTTGAATGCGATCGATTAAATTTGTCTACCAGCTTTTGCAGCACTTCCCGATTTGGCGGCGGATTTACACCTTGCCATAAAGTTAAATGAATTACTTTATCTTTTTTAACACTGGGTAAGATACCTTGACATCCAACTAAAGCTAGTATGCCTACTAATAATATAAGCAGCAAGCTCCTAATGTAGCGTGATACTTTCTTTCTTTTTCGCTTGGCATGGCGGGAAGGCGAAAAAAAATTGTACATAATCGTTGATTAAAATGATTGGTCAATTCACTTAGTTCTCTTACAATAACTTTGCCACTATGATGTAGCCTTGCACAATTATCTGAAGTCATGGTTTTTGCAAGCGTTTATATCCTAATCTTGAATAGAGTTTTGATAATTTAGGATTATGTCAGGACACAGTAAATGGGCAACTATTAAGCGCCAGAAGGCGGTAGTAGATGCAAGGAAGGGCAAAACCTTCACTCAGTTATCCAGGGCGATTATCGTTGCGGCCAGAAGCGGCGTACCAGATCCAGCGCTGAATTTTCAACTTCGCACAGCAATTGACAAAGCAAAGGCTGCGAGTATCCCCAATGATAATATTGAACGAGCGATCGCTAAAGGTGCAGGGACTTTTGGCGGGGATCATGCTATCTTTGAAGCGATTCGCTACGAAGGTTACGGCCCTTGTGGTGTAGCGATTTTAGTCGAAGCCCTCACAGATAATCGCAATCGCACTGCTGCTGACTTGCGTGTAGCTTTTAGTAAAAATGGTGGCAATCTTGGTGAAGTCGGTTGCGTTAGCTGGATGTTTGAGCAAAAAGGCGTTTGTGTGGTGCTGGGTGTAGTTGACGAAGAACAGCTTTTAGAAGCATCCCTCGAAGGTGGTGCCCAGTCTTATGAGATGACTGAAGATGAGATGGCTGAGGTATTCACTGACATTGCAAATTTAGAAGCCCTCAGCCAGACACTCAAAGATCAAGGCTTTAAGGTGACTGATGCCGAATTTCGCTGGATTCCTAGCAATAGTGTAGAAGTTACTGATCCTGATCAGGTGCGATCGCTTTTCAAGTTAATTGATACTTTAGAAGGCTTAGATGATGTCCAAAATGTCACAGCCAACTTTGAAGTAGCAGATGAATTAATAGCTCTCAGCATTTCTTAATCAAAATTCATCCAGACATCACAAGCGATACAGTTATACACATTTATTGTTATCAAGTGGAATATGAGACAGGTAATCGTGTATCGAGATGAAGATGGCTACTGGATTGTAGAGTGTCCTAGCCTAAAAGGTTGTCTTAGCCAGGGTAAGACTAAACATGAAGCCCTTTCCAATATCAAAAAGGCGATCGCAGGCTACGTCGCCGCGTTGGAGGAGGATGGCTTGCCTGTTCCAGAAGAGAACTTTGAAACTTTTCTGGTACTCGTGTGAGCAAAGTACCGAGCATTTCAGGAAGAGGATGCTGATTTAAGCGTAGAGGAATTTATTGCATTGCTATAGGGGTGGACTAGCTGAGGCGATCGCCAGAAAGCACCTACGAGATAAAATTCTGCGACATTAGTGCTTGGTTAAGGTAGCAATTCGGTGGATGTCGAAATAGCGATCGCTGATTTGTACCGCCAAGGTCAGAATTATTCAACTAGACTCAGGTAAATCAACAGTACCATATCTCTTCTGTCAATCATATTGAAGCTACTAAACGGTGCGATCGCGCTGATAAGACCAAGCCGCCAATAAACCAAAAACACCACAAGCCCAAAGTAGCCAAAGTAAATGTAGAAATAGCTGGTTATCGTAGTTCAAGTTAACCGCCGATAGAACTAATTGCCGATAGTGGTAGAACGGCGAGAATGCAATTAAATCTTGTACGATTTGCGGTCCGGGAAGTGGAATTGAACCGCAAGCAACAGGAACAAGAATTAGCGATAGGCTAAGAATGGAATCAGCACTTTTGGGGTCTAGCAAATATCCCAATGCCAGACCGAGAATCGCAAAAGGTATAATTCCTAAGATTAGGCTCGATATCAGATATAACCCTTGAGTCAAATCCATTCTCATCTCAAGTTGCCAGCTTCCTAATGCGAAGATTAATAAAAGGCTCACAGTACAAATCAGAAGCGAGGTGGCAATTTTAGCCGCCATATATACTGTTGGTGGTAAAGGTGTAGCTCTCAAAAGCTTCAGCCATTTTTCTGATCGCTCAACTCCAATTCGTTTACCCAGTCGGTCGATGACAATCGTAAAAAGTATGATGCCACACAGGTAAACGACTGTTTCTGTTGCCTCTTTTCCTTTTAATCCTTGTAATTTTAATAACGGGACGAATCCCACCATTGCGAGTGTTGCAATTAAAAAAACTGGAGTGCGAAGTAGTTGAATAATTTCAAACCAGAGTTGTTGTTGAAAAACGCGTTGAATATTCTGATAAGAAGTTTTAGGTGAATTCTCTGTCAGTCTAGTATTTGCAAGCTGATCTAATAAAGCTTTATCTTTGAAATTTATTAACTCCTGAGTTAGCTGTCCTTCAGGGGGACTTTCAGTAATTTTATGGAGAGTAACACAGCAAGCCCATTGATTGCAAAGTTTTAACATCTGCTTGCAAATCTTCAACATCGTAGTTGATGCAAAGTCCCCGTTTTGCCAATTCGTGTTGAAACTCAATCACTGTCGGCCCAGTCCAAGCACGGGCTTTACCACTACTAATTTTTTCCTGTTTGTACAACATGATGGCAATTTCGAGCCTTAATTCATCCTCAGTCATCTTGGTTGATTGGAGAATGTCATCAGGAATTACAACGCTCATTGGATTCTGCCGGAGAAAATTGATTTATCCTGATTTAAAGATAAACGATTCTATTGTGAAAGATGCTGGCAGCCTCTGAACGCAACCGTTAGCTGGCTGAGGTTATCTGTTGAGGTGCGATCAAAAAGACACCGATGATCTCAGCCTCATCCAGCGATGCCATACTAAATTTTGGTGCCATAGACTAATTTTATCATGACCAGCATTATCGAATTCCCTTGGCAGCAAGAGGCAATTATTCGCCACAGTCAACGCCTAATAAACAGTTTTCAGCATTGGACAGGAGATTATTTGCTGGATGTGAATGGTGTACCGCAGGAAACAGCAAAGGCGCTATTTGAAGCACCTTTTGTCTTAGTTTCTCACGGCACCGAGTCAGACCCAATTTTCAACTATGGTAATCGCAAAGCGTTAGAACTATGGGAGTTTTCCTGGGAGGAATTTACTAGAATGCCTTCCCGTAAATCAGCTGAAGAGGTAGTGCAGGAAGAACGCGATCGCCTATTATCAGAAGCAGCAACAAAAGGTTTTATCACTAATTATTCCGGTATCCGCACTTCTAGCACTGGTAAACGCTTCTACATAAAAGATACTATCCTATGGAACATCTTAGATGAACAAAATCAGCACTGTGGTCAAGCTGCTTTCTTCTCTAACTGGAAATTTATCACATGATTGAAGATAGCAAAATTCAAAAAGACATCAATTTTAAATAAGCATCAGGTGTGATGACGCTGTATAAAAATCATCTTAGGGAAATTGCTACATAATTACTACCTATTTTCTTAGTTAAAGCGAGATCCATCCACGAGGTAGAAGAAACTGCTTGCAAAATTCAGTATTGTAAAATTGCTATCTTAAAAAATCAGGAAAAAACGCTCGTGGTTCCCATTAGAGATAATAATCCGACAAAAATCACGCCTTATGTGACT
>JBBSCU010000305.1:0-5887 GCA_038249935.1 Chroococcales cyanobacterium | reverse complement strand
TCACCCACCTTGAACTAAAGTTCAAGGCTAACAGCTAAAGTCTACTGAAGTAGACTAGAGATTTTTGGAGGTATTTAGTCATCTTCAGATGACTTGTGCTATTAGCAAGGAACTTAAGTTCCTTGCGGGACATCACTTTTAAACCCAACATTTTACGGGGTTTGTTGGGTAACGCATTGCCCTATGCCCCAATTCGATTTGTATCAATGTTGAATTTGTTAGCGATCGCATCTATTATTTCTTGCTCAACTGCTGTAGTGTGATTATCAAGCTGGGCAATTTTGTCACACTGAGCTAACAATGGGATGGCAAAATCACGATTCAGCTGATTAAGCAATATATCTAAAGACTTAGGTGATTTGATATTTTGGGCAATAGCATTCAACGAGGTAGGACTGAGTTTTACAGCTTGTAATTCTGGCAAAATTTCTTCTAAAGTCCTGTCTGGATGACTGGCAAGGATCATGTGTACTAAAATTTGATCCATAATGGCTTCTTGAGCGATGGCACTTTCCAGATACTTCTCACTCTGTTGTTTTAAGGTTGCTAATGTTTGTGGCGATGTGATGGAAGTTGATGTATCTAGCTTGGCTTCGTAAAATCGACAAGCAGCATACCCCAATGAATAGATCATCGTTGCATTTGAACTTACAGCGATCGCTGCACCAGCAAATGGCACATTTCGCAGCAAGCCTAATCCCGCAGCTTTCAATAGACGACTTCCACCCAAAGCCAGACCAAAAATTGCCATAATTTCACCTTTACGAGCCGGATCTTTTAAATCTAGCCCGTAGACAGATGCAATCTGATAAAGCATTTCTGACTGCAATTCTGTGGTTGCGGCTAAATCAATTGCCAATAACGCCACAGCTATTCCTGGCAAAAAACTAGTTGCTAGCCCAATAGTACCTGCTTTAGTTGCTTTTTCGACCATGATTCGGTGAGCAATTTGGCTGGGTGATTCATCAGGATACTGTTGCTTAAGCTTGTTTACCGCAGCTTCGGCTTTTTCCAGATTAACAACGTCAGTAGAACCAATTAACCAATTTAGATTTAACACTCCAGATAGTTTTCTAATCAGCCAATTTTCGCCGAGGCGATTGACTACCTCACCACTGGTTTGAGTTGTTTGCTCAATTAACTTATGTGTTTGTTTCGCCGTGAATTCTCCCACCCCTACAACTGTGTCTAAAACTGCTTTGCCACTCTGAGCAACAGTTTGAGCAAAGGACTCGACGATAGACGGTTGATCTTCTACTGATGATTTAACGTGGATTTTTACTTCTGAAGTTTTCGTGGGTGAATTAACTAATTTATTCACCTCTATTTCTTGGGGTTTGTCTGCCATTGCTTGACACCATCCTAAAAAGCCTCTCTCTTCAACTTGTAGCGAAAGTGTGAGAGGCTTGACATCTCCCAATAAGTACAACTTGTTGATAGATCAACACAGTTGGGTATGGCTCTTAATTACGAATTACGAATTATTCTAATTACGCTTTGGTGGAATCCCCCAAATCTTGATTTGTTTATCAAATCCACCACTGGCAAGTGTTCGCCCATCTGGACTAAAAGCGATCGCACTTACCCAGTCTGTATGTCCACTCAGTATACCTATCAACTCACCTGTAGGTACATTCCACAACTTAATTCCATCTCTGGCAGCACTAGCAAGGGTTTGTCCATCGGGGTTAATAGCGATCGCATTCACCCAATTATTATGTCCTGTAAGGGTGCGGACTAATTCTCCAGTATTAATATTCCACAGTTTTATTGTGCGATCGCGACTAGCACTAACTAATGTTTCTCCATCTGGTGTAAAAATAACACTGCTAACAACATTAGAATGAGCGACAAATTCACTTATTAATTGACCATTATTCAAATTCCACAGTTTAATTACACCCTTATTGTCACCACTAGCCAATGTTTGCCCATTGGGACTAATGGCTAGGGTATAAATCAAATTATCAAAACGTACTAGAATACCTAGAGGTCGCTGCTGTAGCAAATCCCAGATGCGAATCCCATCTAAACCTCCACTGATCAGAACTTTACTATCAGGAGACACCGCTAAAGATAATACGTTACTAGTATGTCCGACAAAAGAGCGGCTAAATTTAAAATTTTTCAGGTTCCAGAGGTTAATTGTATTGTCATTACTACAGCTAACAAGAGTTTGGCCATCTGGCGAAATCATTAAAGATTCTACGGCTGTTTTGTGCGCTTTGCTAATATTCCCCAACTTTCTGCCATTTGCTGGATTCCACAGGCGAATTACACCCTCGTTATCTGCACCTCCACTGACAAGAATTTTATTGTCTGGACTGAAAGCCAGGGATTTAACGGTTCCGTTATGTCCTTTTAGTGTGTAAAGTAATTGTAAATTAGCAGAAATGTTGGTATCTGGGGCATTTGGTGTTACTTCAACGGCAGCATAAGCCTGATGAATGTAAAACCCTTTCCAGGTAGCCACTGAAAGGGCAACAACTGCCATAAATATCAGAATAATATGCGATCGCCGAAAACTACCCCCACCTCTTCCTTCACTCCTCACTATTTTTCCTCATTTACTTTCATATATGGTTAAGATGTTGTTACGCCAATCAATTTTGCCGAATTTTGAGTCATAACTCAGTACTTTCTAAAGATGTGGTTTTTTCTTAGAAACGCTTAACATCGGTAAAGGCGCACTAGAAGAACGAGAGGGCAAATAGTGTTGCACTACAGGCTCCTCTGGCAGAGGACGACGCTGCTGGATACGCCACAATTTAAAGGCTAGCACTGTCCCTGCCGTTCCCAAACCAAAAGCGAACAATGACCAGCTATCATTCAATCCGCCAATTAGGGCATCGATAACACCCATCGTAATCAACACACTGATTAGTGGCTCTTTGCGGTAGGTTGACTTTAAAAAACGAGGTAATACAGCATTCATCACAGCTTGGTTAGTTCCAGTTCACTTTTTGTGTATATTTACTAAGAATACCTCACCCCTAATTTGCCTTTCTCATCAAAGGCAGATACTAACTATAATTTTCTTTAGTAGGGGAGGAAGCGTACTCATTAATCGCCTTGCACATACTACATTGTGGCGGAAGTTTGCCTATCTTTAACAAGTGGCTATGAGCAACTTGCTTGGTTAATTGGGATCGTGGCTGGATTTCCGCCGTGCTATAATAGTTACAATTTTTCTGATAAGTAGAGCGGCGTGAATAATTCAAGATTTGTAGTAAGGACTTTAGTCCTAATTTGAGGGCTGAAGCCCTGACTACAAACTCATCTCAAGATTTTTTACATTACTTAATGTACTTTGATTTCTTCTCACCTACTTACTTATTTCAATCAATAATTAGGTATTTTGAGTCCTCTCTTGCTTACATTTTACGGCAATAATTTACGAATAAATCTAATTAAAGTATCTAGAATGAAATACTTAGTTATCAATTGTTAAAGTTTCAACCAACTGGTTGTTCAGTTGGTTGAAACTCTGCCAACTACTAGCTTACAACTTCTGGCTTTTGCTTGTTGATAGAACTACTTCAGACCCAGCCATGATATTACACCTTGATTGGTGACGTATTCAATTACCAGCGTCAAAGCGAAGCCAATCATTGCAGCTCGACCATTCAAGCGTTCAGCATATTCGTTAAAGCCAAACTTAGGCTCCTCTAGTTTAGGTATAATAGTAGGTTGTGGTTGTATCATTTTTAAGAAACCTTTTTTCGGCAAACGGGACTTGATATTAGACTTCTGGCAGAAATCGGAGAAAGTGTGGATAAGGGGTAAAGGTTAAAGGAATTGACTCGTTCTTTTCCCTTTAACTTTTAGCCTAGAGTTGGTAGCTGATGAGCTGATTGCAGTGCTTGAACGCCAAGATGACTTGACAATTCAGCAAAAGCTTCCTAATAGGGAGCTATACAATCGCTCTTTTAATAAATTGTTACTATTCTTTATATATTGTATAAATACTGGGGCAATAGTCAAGCGTAAGAGTTTGGGGCTACTCAGATTAAATTGAGAAACTGAGAACAGCTATCTGTAATACGGAAGTAGCAAGATGAAAGTAGCAAGCTAGAGATTGGCAAGCTACATTTATTAAACAAAAAAATTATTAGAGGCGGTACATGGAAATCGGCGTTCCTAAGGAAAATAAGGATCAAGAGTTTCGGGTAGGTTTAAGTCCTTCTAGTGTGCGGGTGCTAGGAGAAAATGGTCATACTATTTTTGTCCAGATGCAAGCTGGTACTGGTGCTGGATTTACAGATGACGACTATAGAAGTGCTGGAGCCGAGATTGTCCTGACATCAGAATTGGCTTGGAATCGGGAATTGGTAGTTAAAGTCAAAGAGCCGCTGACATCTGAGTATAAATTTTTGCAAAAAGGGCAGATATTATTTACTTATTTACATTTAGCAGCCGATCGCAAATTGACCGAGCATTTAATTGATTGTGGCACAACTGCGATCGCCTACGAAACTGTAGAACAACCTGGTGCTAACAAACTACCTTTGCTCACCCCCATGAGTATTATTGCTGGTCGGCTAGCAGTACAATTTGGAGCCAGATTCTTAGAACGTCAGCAAGGTGGTAGAGGAGTGCTTTTGGGCGGTGTCCCTGGAGTCAAACCGGGCAAAGTAGTAATTTTAGGTGGTGGCGTTGTTGGCACAGAAGCAGCTAAAATTGCCGTGGGCATGGGTGCGATCGTGCAGATTTTAGATGTGAGTGTCGAGCGCTTATCTTACCTAGAAACTCTCTTTGGCTCTAGAGTCGAATTGCTTTACAGCAACTCAGCCCATATTGAAGCCGCAGTCATTGAAGCCGATTTGCTTATCGGTGCAGTTTTAGTGTTAGGACGTAGGGCACCAACATTAGTATCCCGCGAATTAGTCAAACAAATGCGTCCTGGTTCTGTAATAGTTGATGTAGCTGTTGACCAAGGCGGTTGTATAGAAACCTTACACGCTACATCCCACACAAATCCGGTGTACGTTGAAGAGGGTGTGGTGCATTATGGTGTTCCTAATATGCCAGGAGCAGTACCTTGGACGGCAACTCAGGCACTTAACAACAGTACATTACCTTATGTCGTCCAGTTGGCGAATTTAGGAATTAAAGCGCTGGAAGTTAACCCAGCATTAGCTAAGGGTGTGAATGTGCAAAATCATCACTTAGTACATCCGGCTGTGCAAGAGGTATTTCCTGATTTGGTAAATTAAGGTGTGCAAGGATTAGGCGATCGCTATATTTTAATAGAGTAGTTCTCGGCAATCAAACTAATTTTCTTGCCAAATGCGCGGATAGGTAGGTGTAGAAAATAAGAAGAGGCAAAAAATGGCTGCATCTCCATCTATACAAGAATTTGAGGGCAATAATACTTTTAATCCATCCGCGCACCTTATGGGGACTGGTTTTCAGCGATTTGGCTCTTGTGCTATGACTATCTCCTGTGTTATGATTCAATGGTTCGCGCAACTGCACCTTGAAAACCAAATACAACACGGCTTTTAGACCCCGGCGATTGCAATTCACCAAAATCCCTATTAGGGATTGAAACGATTTTGCGCTACGGAATCAATTCAGAAGCTCTAACATTGCAATTCACCAAAATCCCTATTAGGGATTGAAACTAGTTGATTGCTGGTTAGCGGCTTTATTCTTGGCATTGCAATTCACCAAAATCCCTATTAGGGATTGAAACGGTATCGCTCAATACTGCCCTTGCCTTTATCACTGATTGCAATTCACCAAAATCCCTATTAGGGATTGAAACTGCGTACAATCCCTCTCGTATAGGGATATGTCTGCGATTGCAATTCACCAAAATCCCTATTCGGGGGGGCAACGGTTCGAGTGCCACCAGCCCGGACTAAAGTCTGTCTTGCCAGGC
>JBBSCU010000304.1:0-5930 GCA_038249935.1 Chroococcales cyanobacterium | reverse complement strand
TTTCCCAGTTTCTAGTTCATGCAAATTTTGTGTCTATGTGAACGCAAAGTCTATGCTAGATAAGCTTTTACCCAAACAGTTACCACGTATTTAGCATGAATTTTTACCCTCCAAAAAGGCTCAAAGTAAACAGCCTAGACTGTGACCCACCTGTTTGCATAATTATGAGAGTAAACATCGCTGAACCCAAACTCACCAGTATATGAGTTCTTAAACCGGCCGGTTTGTGCCTAATTTGGCGTTCTAACCCGATAATTGCTCCAATAAGCAATGCAATGCATAGCCTGAAGCTGATATTTACCCAATCATTAGTTGCAAGATAGTAAGTGTTTGGCAATGCTTAGTCTGGTAGAGATAATTTTATATATTAGGATATTTGGTAATATAGTTACAAAAATATAGCTTTTTTACGTGCAAATCACTATCTTCCATTATGAAGATTATTTTCCAATAAGATTTTATTTTGGTCATCAATAAAGGTTTGCGTTCTTAAATTATGACAATGATCATAATCTGGGCAAACGACATGACTTTTAAGTTTATTAAATAGTTTTTTGGCTATTTAAAATGACTGAACTATAAAATTCTACCTTAAATTGCTAGATTTAACCTATACACTCAATAATTAAATATCATACCGCTATGTACAATCTCGTAAAAGAACTAAACCCCCGGTTTCAGAGAAGGAAGGCAATGAAGGAAAAAATTTGATTTCTAAAGGAGTCGAATTACAACAATACATCGTGTAAGCAGCAATTAACCGTAAATGCTGAAAAATGCTCCTAGTAGGGAGTCAGTGGATTGACAACTGATAACGTCTCAGGAAGAAATGGCTGTGATTACAAAAGATAATTGCCAACTAACAAATTGAGTGGATAAACTCTACTGGCTAGACCAAATTAAACTACAAGACCGCGCCAAAGTAGGTGACAAAGCGTTTTACTTGAGCAAAATTATCCAGCGTGGCTATCCGGTGGTGCCTGGTTTTGTCGTTTCGGCAGAAATTTTGCAACAATTTCTCGAAAATCTCAATAGTTCAGAGTCATTAGTGGCTGACTTACCCCATTCTTCGTTACACCTGGATGTCACTAATTGGCGTCAACTTCAACAGGTCGCTGGTCGCTTGCGCCAAGAAATTTTAACTGCGACAGTTCCACAGCAATGGGTAAGTACAATTTTCCAAGCAGCTAGAGAATGGCAAACTAGCTGTTTGATTCTTCGACCTACCCTAGCAGTATCAACTGTAACCCCAGGTATGGGAAATATATCTGGGTTGTTAGAGTCGGTGTTTTGTGACTGCGAACCCGAAGCGATCGCCAGAGCATTAAAACGTACCTGGAGCCAAATATTTCGAGCCAGAAGTCTATTATATTGGCAGCAGACAGGAATTGACCTGCAACAAATTAGCCTAGCAGTTTTGGTGCAACCTGTTGAGAATGCGATCGCCAGTGGTTTGCTCAGAGTCAATTCTTCTGGGTGGGAAATTGAAGCTACTTGGGGGTTAGGAATTGCGATCTCTCTTGGCGAGGTACAGCCAGATGTCTACTACATTCAACCGGAAACCGGGGTTGTGCTTGAGCAACATCTGGGCAATAAAACGCTGGCTTATGGTGTTGATGATGCAGCACCTGGAGCTTTTTCGCAACCTGTGCCGAAGTCAATACTAACGTCAGATAACACTTGTCTGATTACCTACCTACTTCAAGAAACCCAACAACAACAGTACGCTCTACAAGAAGAATACTTACAACAAATAATTGCTCTAGGAACTCAATTGGTGAGTGAACTAGGTAAAAGGTTTACCATTAAATGGACGATCGCGGGGCAAACTACATCTGGCAAGCTCTACATCACACAAGCTAGTACTCCTCAATCTGTAATTCCCCATGCACACTTTCTCAGGGGACTAGGGGCGGCAGGGGGGCGTGTTGTAGCGACTGCTCTGGTAATTATTAATCCCCAACAAAAACCCGAACAATTACCCAAGGGAGTGATTTTAGTAGCACCAACAATCACACCTGATTGGTTGCCATTATTGCAACAAGTTGTTGGTATTATCACAGAACAGGGGGGATTAACCAGCCACGCGGCAATTCTTGCTAGAGAATTAGGTATTGCAGCAGTAGTGAACGCGACATCTGCCACAACTTTAATCCAAACTGGCGAACGACTGCTGCTTGATGGCGACAGAGGAGAAGTTTATCGGATCAAAGGAGACTTAAAGGAGGAGATGGAGAGAGGGAGAGAAGAAAATCTTCTTCCCCGCCATCACCCCAACCCGAAAGCACCCCATCCTTCTATTACGTCTCATCTACCTATGATTGCTACCCAACTGCTGGTTAACTTGAGTCAGTCTAGTTTAATAGAGCAAGTGCAAAGCTTGCCTGTGGATGGGGTGGGATTGTTGCGCTCAGAATTGATGGTATTAAACATATTGGAGGGGCAACATCCTAATAATTGGATTTTGGCCGGGCGTCAAGCAGAATTGTTAGAGCTATGGTCAAACCAGATTATGCAGTTTGCCCGTACCTTTGCACCAAGACCAGTTTTTTACCGTTCTTTAGATTGGCGATCGCACGATTTACCATCATTGAGTGATAGTTTACAGTCTTCACCGCAGTCGATGTTGGGTGAACGCGGCACTTTTAGCTATTTACAAAATCCCGCAGTGTTTGAGTTGGAATTGAAAGCTTTAGCGATCGTACAGCAAGCTGGCTACAGCAATGTGAATCTACTGTTACCTTTTGTGCGGACTGTCGAAGAATTTGTTTTTTGCCGTCGCAAAGTTGAGCAAGCAGGGTTAACTGAGGTGGCGCAGTTTCAATTGTGGATGATGGCAGAAGTTCCAAGCGTATTGTTTTTACTACCAGAATATGTCAAAGCAGGTGCAGCTGGAATTTCTATTGGTACAAATGATCTAACTCAATTATTGCTCGGAGTAGATCGAGAACAAGGACAGCTAGCAAAAGTATTTAATGAATGTCATCCTGCGGTGATGAGTGCGATCGCTCAACTGATCCAAATGGCCAAAACTGCCGGGATACCTTGCTCAATCTGTGGTCAAGCACCAGCCCTTTATCCCGAAATTATTGATAAATTAGTCGAATGGGGTATAACTTCAATTTCCGTTGAACCAGAAGCAGTAGAGCGAACATATCAGGCGATCGCTCGTGCTGAACAACGCTTAATTTTAGCAGCAGCACGACGAAAACTTGATTAGTTAGGAGTTATTAAATTTTAGATTTTTTCTTCAATTCAAAATCTAAAATTGCCATAATTAAAGGTTTGATGCAACTCAAGATCCATCGCCTTAATAGACTTGAATCCGTTAATGGTTAATCGTTGCAGCCTGTCCAAAAGCCGGTCTCCTGAATCGGTAAATGTGTATTTGGTTTATCAAATGTTTGGCGTGTTAGAGTTTGCGCGTCCTGAATTTATGCCTATTCTACTATCTCGTTGACTAAGACCTAAAGTTACTCGTTTCATAATCCAGTACAAACCTGCAAGTACTACAAAGGTGATAGTAATAATTACCAACGGCTGTTTACCAAGAATTTCTTCAACACCTTTAGTCAGTAAGGCATCGGGTTGAGTAATAAAATCCCAACTGTTGAAACGCAAAAATCGCCCCCAATAAACACCAACAGCACAGAGAGCATGGGTAATCAATTCAAAGCGCCAAATCCATTCGCTTTTGCCGATGCGATGTAAATAGTGACCCCAATTAATTAACGATATTACGTAAGCTTCAAATCCACCAATAATTACTAGCAAATATACAGGAATTAGTACCAAAGTAATTATCCACACTGATTGAATCGTGCGGATATCATCTATCAGGTGAATTACATCAGTCAGCAAATATGGGGCATTTGGTAAGAAAGCGTAGAAAACTAAGAATCCTAGCCACCAAAGCCAAGTGCCACCACGCTTGATGCGAAATAGCCACACACTCAAAGCCAAAGGTATAAAAGCCAGAAATAAATTCCAAGTCATCCAACGCATATTAATTTGCAAGACTTGTACAACTCTGGCTATCAATTCTTCTTTCATAGGTGCTAACTCAGAAGAGGTTTGATTAATCTAGATTTAGTTTGCAGTTTTAGGGTTAACCTCAGTGATTGACTGATAAAGCGCAAAGTCGAGCCAGTCCTTTGGGCGGGTTTTCCGACTTGGGCGAACTGTCGTTGTGCGTCCAGGTTTCCCGGCGCAGAACTTTGTAAGAACTTTTTGCAATCCCCAAGAAAATTGATTTCCTCCAAGACAGACAAGATTTTTGTGTAAGTCAAAAGTAAATGCACACTGAATAGATGTCCGAAACCTGGAGTTTTTGTGTATTTTAAACTGGAGGATGAAATTTATCAATCAATCGCCTCAAGCCACTAGTATAGCTAGAAAATCATCCGGGTAAAATTTACCACAGAAAGAAAGTATGAACAACAAAAAAGCTACAGAATAACTCCTGGTAGACTTTTTTAATTGGAATATTGCCCAGTCCTAGCTATTATATTGATTTCATTCTGCCCTGCTAAAGTTCCAGAAACACCCCAAAGTTTTTGTTAAAAGGTCTATTCGATAAACCCAAAATTGCTGGGTGAGGGTAGAGACGCACAGATGTATACGTTGTAGGTGTCGAGGAAGCGATCGCACTACCAACACTAACTACTGGTGCAGGAGCCAAATAGTCCGCCTTGGTTGATGTTGCTAGGAAAACTGGGAATTTCCGCACTATAAACGCCTTGCAAACTGATGCGATCTTTTTAAGGGGGGTTGTGGGGATCAAGTCTAGAAAGCAGAGGGGCATGGACTAATCCCAATGTCCCAAATCAATTATTCTGGCTGGCGACAATACTTATTCATTGCATTTCCTAACGTATCTGACTGCTTGCCAACAGTTGTAGCTGCTGTTGTTAGTGTTGAGTCAATTTCGGCTCTCGCCTTTTGGATTTTTTCTCTACCCGATGCCGAGGCTTCTGCTATCTTGGCCGCACCAAGAGCCTTACCTGCCTTAGCGATCGCTTGACTGAGATTCTTGAAAATCTTGACAAAACTGCTTTGAAATTCCTTCAGCTTGGGGTCTGTTAATTTAAGTTCCCCTATGGATTTAGTCACAAATTCTAAATCTTTAGATAGCTGTAAGCTGGTTATCACTTGCGTTCCTTTATTTTGATCAATCAGTGATGTTCCTGCATTCACAACCCGAATCAGTCGCTGGCACTGGGAGACTTTACTTTCGCTGCAACTCGTAATAAACAAAGCAATGCTCAAACCAACAGAAGCAATAACAGTATATTTATGTAAAACAGACATTAATACCCCAACAGCAATAAAACCGAGAATATAATATCCAATATTACGAGTAAAGAAGGTAACTAAAGCAGGAGGCAGGAGTTAGAAAACTCGGTTCATCTGCCTTAAAACTTCGTTAAGAGTCTTTTAAGCTCCATTCATCCACCTTTAATACTCGTGAACGAGTCTTTTAGCTCCGTTCATCCGCCTTTGAACTCCGTTAGAACTTGTCCGTTAAGGAGTCTTTGATACTCATTAATGAAGCTCGGAACTTCTTTTTATCTGGAATCACCAATCTATGGGCAAACCCAATTGGTCTAAAGTAGTGCCATCTTGCAAAAGTGGCTGAATATCGCTGTCTATTTGAATCCGACCACCAGCCAGTACCAAAGCGCGTTGGGTAACTCTGCCTAACCAATGGAGATCATGAGAAGCAATTAATATCACCTGCACAGGTAACTTTAACAACACTTGCGCTAAATGACGCCGCCATGCTGGATCAAGGCCGTTAGTCGGCTCATCCAAAATTAAAATTGTCGGTTCTAGGGCTAAAATCGAGGCTAGGGCGGCCAAGCGTCTTTGTCCACCAGAAAGTTCGTGGGCGGAACGATTGGCGTAGGCTTCTAGACCAAAATCAGCTA
>JBBSCU010000303.1:0-5931 GCA_038249935.1 Chroococcales cyanobacterium | reverse complement strand
TGATGAACCTCGGAGCTTCGTTGATGAACCTCGGAGCTTCGTTGATGAGTCTTTGATATTCATCAACAAGCCTTAGAGGATGTTTGAAAAGTATTTAGCTGTGATTTTAGGCACTTATCGATCCCCCCTAACCCCCCTTAAAAAAGGGGGGAACCGGAATCAAAGTCCCCCTTTTTAAGGGGGATTTAGGGGGATCTAGAACGTTTTGCTACCTACAATAGAACTTTTCAAACAACCTCTCAAAGCTTCTTTATGCCAAATCATTAATCCAAAATCTAAAATCTAAAATCTAAAATTGCTATGACCAGTACTTCTGTTGCACGAACCAAGTTGGATAGCCATCGAGAGCAATTTCCCGCTTTGGCGAATAAGACTTATTTTAATTATGGGGGACAAGGGCCGATGGCTCAAAAAGTAATGGATGCGATCGCCCAAACTCAAGCCCATGTTCAGCATATTGGCCCCTTTGGCAATGAGGCATATAGCTGGATAGCGCCCCAGACTCAAGCCGCTAGAGTTGCGATCGCTTCGGAATTACACGCACCAAGTCAAACAATTACCCTGACCCAGAATGTCACAGTTGGCTGTAATATTGCTATGTGGGGCATTGAGTGGCAACGTGGCGACCATCTGCTGCTCTCAGACTGCGAACATCCAGGTGTGATTGCTACAGCGCAGGAAATCGCGCGGAGATTTGCAATAGAAGTTACTACCTGTCCCTTAAAGACAACTTTAAATGAGGGCGACCCCATAAAAGTTATTGTCCAACACTTGCGGCCTAATACTCGTCTTGTAATATTAAGTCATGTTTTCTGGAATACTGGTCAAGTTTTGCCCCTTGATAAAATTGCCGAAGTATGCAGAAATAATCATTCTCTACTATTGATAGATGCTGCCCAATCTGCTGGTTTGTTGCCTTTAAACTTGACTGAATTGGGAGTAGATTTTTATGCTTTCACTGGTCACAAATGGTTATGTGGGCCTGCGGGTGCAGGTGGTTTGTATGTGCGACCAGAGGCACGAGAAAGCCTGAAACCGACGTTTATTGGCTTGAATGGCATTGTTGTCGATAGTCAATCTCAGCCTGTGGATTGGCTTCCAGATGGGCGACGATATGAGGTGTCCACATTAGCTTATCCGTTGTATGTTGGGTTAAAGGAGGCGATCGCAATCCATCAGCAATGGGGAACGTCACAAGAACGTTACGAGCAAATTTGCCATAACAGTGATTACCTTTGGCGGCGGTTAATGGCGTTACCCGATGTTAAATGTTTGCGAACTTCCCCACCTGAAAGCGGTATAGTTTCTTTTCAACTTACAAATAATCAGCCCCAAGCTAGTCTCAAATTGGTGCAATTTCTAGAGTCACAAAGAATATTAACTCGGACAATTGCCGATCCTAGCTGTATACGCGTCACCGTCCATTACTTTACTTTAGAATCGGAAATCGACCAATTGGTTGAGGCGATTCAAAGTTTTTGCAAACTTAGGAATGTGGATTAAATAAAGTGCAAAAGTAGGGTGTGTTAGCGGAGCGTAACGCACCATTCCAAGTTAAATAAGAATTGCACGTTATTAAATTTGCGTTCCTTAGTTAAAAATTAGGAGTCATAAGTTATGGCGGTTCTCGGTTGAGTTAGCTACAAGAACCCCACTCCCCACTCCCCACTCCCCACTCCCCACTTAAAAATGGAACGCCCAATCTTATACTTAGCTATAACTAATCACGGCTTTGGTCATGCAGCCCGCACGGCTTCTGTAGCTGCGACAATTCAAAAATTATGTCCAGAAGTTCTGCTAATTCTAGCGACTACTGCCCCGCGCTGGTTACTAGAGTGTTATTTAGAAGGCGATTTTATCTATCGTCCCCGTGCATTTGATTTGGGTGTGGTGCAAACTGATAGTTTGACAATGGATAAAGTAGCGACTTTAGAAAAGTTGCTGAATATTAAGAAGCATCAAAATTCGCTGATTGCTTCAGAAGTCAATTTTATCCGCCAAAATCGGGTTAATCTGATCTTGGCAGATATTCCTTTCCTCGCTTCTGGATTTGCCAAAGCTGCAAATGTTCCCTGCTGGATGATGAGTAATTTTGGTTGGGACTTGATATATCGAGATTGGGGAGGTGAATTTACAGCAGTTGCCGATTGGATTAGTGATTGGTATTCCAAGTGCGATCGCTTGTTTCGTCTACCATTCCATGAACCGATGCAAGCTTTTAACAATATCACAGATGTCGGCTTAACAGGCGGTTCTCCCCGTTACTCTGCTGATGATTTACGTTCTCTTTGCGGAATAACAGCACCAGTTGAAAAAACTATTTTATTGACCTTTGGCGGCTTGGGTTTACAGCAAATTCCCTATGATAGTCTGCGGCAATTTCCAGATTGGCAATTTATCGTTTTTGATCAATCTGCCCCTGATTTACCTAATTTAGTGAAAATTAGCGATGCCAACGGCAAGCGCGAAGCGCTACGCAAATACCGTCCTGTAGATTTTATGCCTATTTGTGGGCGAGTTGTTTCTAAACCTGGTTACGGCACTTTTGCTGAAGCCACACTATTAGGAGTGCCTATTGTTACGATCCCGCGTGAGGATTTTGCCGAAGCAACTTTTATACTAGAAGGCATAACTAATTATAACCAGCATCAAATCATCACCCCATCTGAGTTTTTTCAAGGAACTTGGGATTTTCTGCGTGAGTTACCTCAACCACCAAAGAAATATGAACCAATTGCTAAAAATGGTAATGAAGCGATCGCTCATGCAGTTATTAATTATTTACAGTCAAATTAAAATTATAGGACTTACGCACTGTACAAATTAATCATGATGTGGATTAACAAAATAGGTTGTTTCAGGGTTTGATTAATTATCCTTTGATCGTAAATAG
Source organism: Chroococcales cyanobacterium (assembly GCA_038249935.1). Taxonomy (GTDB): domain Bacteria; phylum Cyanobacteriota; class Cyanobacteriia; order Cyanobacteriales; family Nostocaceae; genus Nostoc. The sequence goes on along the minus strand of JBBSCU010000303.1, from coordinate 3,038 downwards.
ACCATGCTGTAGGGGTTTAGCAATGCTAAACCCTTACGAAAGATGTGGCTTTTCACGTTACACATATTTACTGCTGGAATTGCTGTGGTTGCCTTGTTACATCAAGTAACAGTTTATTTCATTCCTGAACTACAAAAACTATGAATACCAACCAAGACAATACAACATCCTCTAAAAAAAGTTTACAACTGCTAGAGCCGAACCTAGATAACATTACAGCTTTGTCTCACAATCTGCCTAACACACCTATCATCCCCGATTTCCTCAAAGATTCTGTAAATGCAGTGTTAAGCCTCTTTAAGAGAAGACGTACTCAGTCTAGTAATCAATCAACGGTAGAACAACAACCAAATCAAGCAGATTGAATTGCTCATTAGCTTTTACTTTCATCAATAATTACTGTTTAAAATGAGTCACTATCAAAAGTTACTAAAAATTTCCACCACTGCCAAATCTTTTTACAACATCACTGCAAAAATTGAAGCCACAGTTGCAGAGTCGGGAGTCGAAACTGGTCTTTGTACTCTATTTTTGCGCCACACTTCAGCCAGTTTAGTCATCCAAGAAAATGCCGATCCTGATGTCCTTGTGGATTTAGCTAACTTTATGGCAAAACTCGTGCCAGAATCGGGAAAATACATTCACAATGCAGAAGGCGCAGATGATATGCCGGCACATATTCGTACTGCACTCACCCAAACTTCTGAGCATATCCCCATTAACCGAGGTCATTTGGTGCTAGGAACTTGGCAAGGAATTTATATTTGGGAACACCGCCAGCAAAGTCATTTAAGAGAATTGGTTGTCCATATTTCTGGATAGATATTTTTTAGTTTTCATTTATTTATCACTGGCTAAAAAATTGTGTTTACAACTTTTATTTTGACGAAACTTTAAGTACTATTATTTATTGGCAAATGGTTGATGACCTTAACTTGTCACCAATGATTTCGCCGTGATAAATTTCTTATAAAAATCATTGATGCGAAATTAATCAAATGGACACTGAATAATTTGTTTAAATTTGTAAATTCAAAAGTTAAGTTTATTTGTAATTATTGAATAAACTAGTTAGTTCAACCTAAACTAATATTTAGTGTAAGCTATCTGGGCTATTTCAATTACCATGAAGCAAAAACTGACATCAACTCATGCTTTCCAATTTATTGATGAAATCCTTGCCCGGCAGTCTGTTAATATATTGTCACTTAATCCCCAAAAGAAATTAATTACCAGTTTTGCAGAATTGGGAAATTTGATTACTCAACAAAATACCGATATTAAACTCCTCACAACCCTTCAGGAAACTCTCGAATCCATAGTATATAGTCAGTTGCAAAATTTCCCAGAAAACATCTTCTGGGATTTTGATTTTTTAGTAAGTAGTATGCTTAGACAGGCTTTAGTCGCAGATGAGGGTGCTATACCTTTTTTAAAAGTTTTTGGTGAAAAGATGGTTTCTCTGACAGAGATGTTCGGAAATAAAACGGAAATGCGCTTCCGTTACGCTCACGATTTTATGTATGGATTTGATTGGGCAAGATGGGTACAAAAAGAGCCGCAAAATCGCGCACACATAGAGCCTTTTAGTCTGGTTTTTTTGGATTATTTGCTTGCCAAAGGTAAGGAACTTTTACAACGTATTAGTCAGGGTCAGATCACATCTTATAAACTGTGTGACACAGGTTATCGTAACCCCTTCACCTTTTCCCGTGAACCAGAAGATGAATATCGTTTGCTAACTTATCTTGCTGAAGAACAACTTATACCAGTAGCAGTGTGGAACTGGAATGCCTGTCCTGTATGGAACAAACCTTTCCAGGAAATGCGCCAGCAATTAGCATTAAAATTAAATATTCAACCACAGAAACACTGATTGGCAATTTTTAATTGCTGTAGAAAATAATTATGAAAATTGCTGATTTAATTACTTGGTTTGAAGCATGGGCAAATCCCGCTTGGTGTGAAAGCTGGGATAATTGTGGCTGGCAGATTGAGCCAGGAGTGTTGCAGAAAAAAGCACGGGTTTTGGTGTGTTTAACACCGACTTTGGCAGTAATGCAGGAAGCGATCGCTCTTAATGCTAATCTGATATTTGCCCATCATCCCTTAATTTTTACTCCTCCCAAATCTTTACGGAGTGGTGAAGCGATCGCAGAAATGGTACGGTTAGCCTTTACCCACAATATTGGTGTTTACAGCGCCCACACGAATTTTGATCAAGTGCAAGATGGCACTGCTGACGTTTTGGCTCAGATTTTAGAACTCAAAGAAGTTACTCCCATAGTACCTACACAAGCAGGGTTAGGATATGGTCGTGTTGGTTTGCTAGAGCCATTTATGACATTACAGGAGTTACTTACAGCTATTCAAATCCGACTTGCTCCCCCTAAATTGATTTTTTCCCCAACTACTGATTTACAGCAAACAATTTCACGAGTTGCCGTTTTGGGTGGTTCGGGGGCTAGTTACATTTCAGCCGTCGCCAAAACTGGCGCTCAAGCTTATCTGACTTCTGACTGTAAATTCCATCAGTTTCAAGAAAGCCGCGATTGCAATCTAATTTTAATCGACGCTGGACATTATGCTACCGAACGCCCGGCTTGCGATCGCTTGGTGCAAAAATTCCAGTCCTTAAACCTAGATTGGGTGCAATTAAGTCAAGAGGATGAAGATTTCCGTCAGTTTTTTGCTTGATTGCCTGTGTTTGACTATATTTTTTGGATGCTTCCCGAAAAATTTATATTTTAATATTGTGACAACATTATTGCTGACAAATATTGTACCAAACTCTAGCCGTATATCAATAATAAATGTATCCAAAACTCCTAAATTGAGCCATTCTTGTGACTGAAATCACTAATAAGCTGTAACTATAATCACATACTTTCAATGTTCCGTATCAATTAGCAACAAAGAAAAATGTTCCATACTGGACTTAATAAATTGCTCACTCTGCCCTAATCAAGATGATTCGCACACTTATTGAATCTGCTTTCCAAACTGGATATCTTAGTGTTGAATCTGAGGGTTTACTC
>JBBSCU010000302.1:0-5933 GCA_038249935.1 Chroococcales cyanobacterium | reverse complement strand
TCTGCCGGATCTTCTCGAAGCGTCACAAACAGCATTTGAGACAGTCGCATTGCCCAGTTCCTTTTCAGACTCAAGAATCATCTTCTCAGTCTAGAACATCCGATGCATGTGCTAAAAGCGAATTTTGGGAGAACACGATCGGGCACTTTCATCGCAAGATTGATCAGAAGTCCGAGTATACTGCAAATGTTAGTCGGTAGTTTCTGAAAGCGATGACTGAAAGCGATGACTGAAGACAGGCTACCGTTAACGTCTCAAGCTGTGCTGGCAGACAAACTTGCAGCTTTGCGGGAACTCTTTCCAGAAGTTTTTGCTGAGGGTAAGGTCGATTTTGCACGACTGAAGCAAGTCTTAGGAGAAGCCGTTGATGATGGGCGGGAACGCTATGGATTGTCGTGGGCTGGGAAGAGTGAGGCAATTCGTAACCTGCAAGCCCAAAGTGTAGGGACATTAACCCCTGTGCCAGAGGAATCGGTAAACTTTGACATAACAGAAAATATTTTTATTGAAGGGGACAATCTGGAAGTGTTGAAGCTGCTACAAAAGAGCTATCACAACCAGATCAAGCTGATTTATATCGATCCACCCTACAACACGGGCAAAGAATTTATCTATCCTGATAATTTTCGAGAAGGCTTAGAAGATTATTTGCGCTATTCTGGTCAAAAAAACGGTGAGGGCATTAAATTAACCACGAATACCGAAACTGATGGACGGTTTCATTCTAAGTGGTTAAATATGATGTATCCGCGCCTGTACATAGCCCGAAATTTGCTGCGGGATGACGGCATAATTTTTGCCAGTATTGATGATCATGAAGTTGACAACTTGAGATTACTTTTGAATGAGGTCTTTGGGGAAGAGAATTTTATTGCACAACTTATTTGGAATAAAGGCAAAAAAAATGATGCAAAGTTATTTTCTGTAGGTCATGAATATTTAGTGATTTATGCACGGTCAAAATCAAACTTGCGAGAGATAGGAACAGTTTGGCGGGAGCCGAAACCAGGAGCACAAGAGATTTGGGACGAATATTGTCGCCTACGTGAAATTCATGGAAAGGGTGACAGATTCGATAAGGTTATAGAAAATGCTTTGCGTGAGTGGTATAAATCTTTGCCTGACAAGCATCCTTCAAAAGCATTAAGCCGCTATAAGCACATAGATAAATACGGTCCCTGGAGGGATAGAGATATTTCATGGCCCGGTGATGGTGGTCCTCGTTATACAGTACCTCACCCGAAGACGAAGCAACCTTGTAAAATTCCTTCAACTGGCTGGAGATTTTCAACTTCTGAGGCAATGCAAAAGAAAATCAACTTTGGTTTGGTTGAGTTTCGTGAAGATCATACTGAGCCACCTTTTCTTAAAGCACATCTCCGACCAATTTCCGAAGAATTAGAAGATGACGAGAATGCTTATTTGAACGGTGAGGAGGAAGAAGCTGAGATTGGTATGCAAGTTAGATCAAGTTACTTCTATAAACAATCACAGGTTGCAGTGAAGTACTTACGCGGTTTAATGGGAGAGAAAATATTTAATAATCCTAAAGATCATGAAGAGCTTGCCAAATTAATTGACTATTGCACTTCTTCAGATGGAGATATTATCTTAGATTTTTTCGCCGGATCGGCCAGCACAGCCGAAGCTGTTTTAAAGCTAAACCATAGAAAGAGTGTTAGAAAGCATTTCATTATGGTTCAGTTGCCAGAACCTACACCAGAAAGATCTACTGCACGGAACACAGGTTACAACAATATTGCTGAGATTGGGAAGGAACGGTTACGTCGAGTCATAAATAAACTGAATGAAGAAGACGATGGAAGGCTTGATCTGTTTGGTACAGGGCAACACGATCGCGGCTTCAAGGTCTTCAAGCTCACAGAAAGCAATTTTAAGATTTGGGATGGTACAGCCCCGCAGGATGTGGAACAGTTGAGCGTATTGCTGCAAGAGTTTGCTGAAAATATTCAACTCGGTACAACGAAGTTGGGAATGTTGTATGAGATTTTGTTAAAAACTGGTTTCTCACTCACCACGAAGATTGAGGCGTTAGAAATTGCGGGACAGGAAATTTTTGCGATCGAAGACCGAGAACTCTTCATTTGCCTGGAGTATGAACTTTTGGACGCGACCGTGCGACAGATTGTAGAGCTTCAGCCCAGGCAGTTCATCAGCCTGGACTCGTCGTTTCGGGGTAATGACGAGCTGAAAACCAACACGCAATTACAAATGCGTGATCACAACATCAAATTTAGAACGGTGTAGAACCTATGCAAGACCTGCAAGCGGTAAACGTCCAGGTGCCGATCGATCTTGAAAAAATTGCTGCCTACTGCGATCGTTGGAAGATTACAGAATTTGCCTTGTTTGGCTCTGTCTTGAGAGATGATTTTTGCCCAGACAGTAGTGATATTGATGTCCTGGTATCCTTTGCTCAAGATGCTCATTGGACGCTCTTTGACCTGGTTGATATTGAGGATGATCTGAAAAAAGTCTTTGGACGCGATGTAGACTTGGTGAGCCGTCGAGGTATTGAACGAAGTCGTAATCACTTATGTCGTCAAGTGATTCTTGATTCCGCCAGGGTGATTTATGCAACCTCGTGAACTAAAATCCCTGCTCGATATGCTCGGTGCTGCAAAATTGGCTCAAGACTTTGTTGCTGGTATCAACTGGGAAATGTTTGAATTTGATTTGATGCGGCAGGCGGCAGTTACTCGCCAACTTGAGATTATCGGAGAAGCTGCCCGTAGAATTTCTAGCGAAACTCAAGCAACGATCCTCGATATTCCCTGGTCTAAAATCATTGGAATGCGAAACCGCCTTGCTCATGAATATGATGACTTGGATCTCGAAACACTTTGGGATACCATTCAGCTTGCCCTGCCAGAACTAATTGCGGTGTTAGAAACGAGCACTGCTGCCGAAGAAATATGAAGATTCAATTTGATGGTCAACAGCAATATCAGCTTGATGCCGTCAATGCAGTCATTGATGTTTTTGATGGGCAACCGCTAGCCGGAGGACAATTCGAGTTGAGCCTGGGAGTAGGGTTTGGTGGAGCCATGACCGAGCTGGGTTTTGGCAACCAGCTAGAGCTAACATCTGAAGAAATTTTGGCAAATGTCCAAAAGATTCAGAAAAATAACGAAATCATGATTGAAACGGTTGATGAAACTGAGCCTGTAGAAACGGAAGAAGATACATCACTCAAACATGGCATGAACTTTTCCATTGAGATGGAAACAGGAACGGGTAAAACCTACGTTTATCTCCGTACCATTCATGAACTCAATGCCCGCTACGGCTTTACTAAATTCATCATTGTGGTACCTAGCGTGGCAATTCGTGAAGGCGCTTTAAAGAATCTGGAGATTACTAAAGATCATTTTCAGAATCTTTACGGCAATCAACCGTTTGATTACTGGGTTTATAACTCGAAGCGCGTCTCAAATTTACGGCAGTTTGCTAACTCCAATCAGTTGCAAATTCTGGTAATAAATATTGATGCCTTTAACAAAAAGGACATTAGTGTGATTTATCAGGAAAAAGATGGGTTATCCGGCTATCGACCGATCGAGTTTATTCAGGCAACTAATCCTATTGTTATCCTTGACGAACCCCAGAATATGGAAACAGACAAGGCGAAAGAGGCGATCGCCAGCCTCAAGCCACTCTGTACTTTACGCTATTCTGCAACCCATAAACATCTTTATAATCTGCTCTATCGCCTCGATCCAGTAAAGGCTTACGACATGAAATTGGTCAAGCAAATTACTGTCACCTCTGCGTTAGAAGCCAATAGCTTTAATCAACCCTTTGTTCATCTGGAAACGATTAAGGCAACCAAGACTAAAATTACGGCGAAGTTAACCATTGATGTACAAAGACAAAATAGCCCTACTCGCACCACTGTATCAATCAGCAAAAACGGTATCGATCTCTACGAGTTATCAGGTGGTCGAGAACTCTACAGAGGCTATGTTGTTTCTGAAATCAATGCAGCGTATGACTTTGTTTCCTTCACCAATGGTGTCACGATCGACGTTGGTGGAACGATCGGCAACTATGGCGATGATTTGATGAAAGCGCAAATTCGAGAAACGATTAAAGAGCATCTCGAAAAAGAAATGACTGTGCGTAGACAGCTTCCGGATCGATCGCTGAAAGTTCTCTCCTTGTTCTTTATCGATCGGGTTGCTAACTATGCCGCTACAGATGGCAAACTACGGCAATGGTTTAGCGAAATCTACCTGGAACTCTCACAGTTACCTCGTTATCAAGTCCTCAGCTTACCAACGGTTGACGACGTGCATAACGGTTACTTCTCTCAAGATAAACAGGGCAATGCTAAAGATACTAATGGGGCAACCATTGCCGATGATGCCGCCTATGAACTGATCATGAAAGATAAAGAGCGGTTACTTTCACCTACAGAACCGCTTCGTTTCATCTTCAGTCATTCAGCCTTGCGAGAAGGTTGGGATAATCCCAATGTGTTTCAAATCTGTATGTTAAGAGAAGTGCAATCGAAAGTGGAGAGACGGCAAACGATCGGGCGTGGTTTGCGGCTACCTGTCGATACGACTGGAGTGCGTGTTTTTGATCCCGTGATCAATCGTCTGACGGTCATTGCCAATGAAAGCTATGCCGATTTTGCCCGTGCGCTGCAAACCGAAATTGAAGCGGACTGTGGCGTGAAGTTTGAAGGACGGATTAAGAATAACCGCGATCGGCAAAAAGCGAATCTCATTCCCAAATGGCGTGAACATCGTGATTTTCTTGCTCTTTGGGAACGCATCAAGCATAAAACCCGCTATTCTGTGGCATACAGCACTGAGAAACTAATCGAAGAAGCTGCCAGTGAAATCCGCAGAATGCCCACCATTGAAGCACCTCAAATTCGGTTGGAAAGAGTTGACTTAAGTTATTCTCAAGCAGGTATCACCGCTCAACTTAAGGCAGTTACCAGTGGCAAAACAGAATCCCGGATTGACCACATTCCCGATCTGATTAGCTACTTGCAGCGAGAAACTGAACTCACGCGGGGAACACTAGCCAGCATTTTAGTCGCATCTGGTCGCTTGCCCGATGTGTTTATTAACCCTCAGCAGTTTCTCGATCAAGCAACACGAGCCATTCGTTTGACAATGCAGCAACTGATGGTGAGTGGCATCAAATATGAACGCATTGCCGGAGAAGACTATGAAATGCGACTGTTTGAAGCGAAGGAAATCGAGGGCTTTCTTGATAATATGCTGACGGTCGAACATTCGATTTATGACGCGATCGAATATCAGGCTGAAAATGAACGACGGTTTGCTGAAATTTTGAATGGGCGCGAAGATATCAAACTGTTTATTAAGCTTCCACCCTGGTTTAAAGTACAAACTCCCCTTGGCACTTATAACCCAGATTGGGCGATCGTCAAACAGCCTGACGGAGAAGCGCAAAAACTGTACCTGATCCGCGAAACCAAAAGCACTAAAGATCAGTTCAAGTTGAGAGTTGGCGAAGGGGCAAAAATCCATTGCGGTCAGCAGCACTTTAATGTGCTCAATGTTGATTTTGCTGTGGTCACCGACGCATCAGAAGTCTGATAGAGATAGAGCGATCGCCCTCCAAGCTTCCCTTTCCAGCCTGCGATCGCGGAATATCGACCTTTCAACTCAAAACGTCGCCTTCTGACCTCGTCATTTTGTCTCAGTAGCTGATACGCTGCCTCCTGTTCGCATCGCTTCAGCTTCTTAAAGAGCAGTGTTGCCTGAAAACGCTCAAAACCTTGACCTCAAAGCTCAAGACTTTGCCTTCCGAGCACGAAATTCCGACCTCAAAGCTCAACCAGTCGCTATCTAAGCACCAGCTTTGACCCTTGTGAGGGTACATCTGCTTTGACACATCTTTGCTAAGGGCTGTTTCTTTTTCCCTTC
>JBBSCU010000301.1:0-5935 GCA_038249935.1 Chroococcales cyanobacterium | reverse complement strand
GTGTCTGCAAACATGGATTCTCTCAAAGAAAAGATTTTGAAAAAACTAGAACGCCTTCCAGAAAATGCACAGCAGGAAGTTTTAGATTTTGTCCAGTTTCTAGAGTGGCGAAAAGAGAATCGTCAGGAATCTCAGTTATCTCTAGTCAGTAAAGAATTAGATGAAGAATGGCTAGAGACTGACTTATCAAATTTGGGTAGCTATGAACCTTATGATTGGCAACCAGGAGAACTGAAGAAAGGTTTGCTTGTTAAGTATTTTCCTGGGATGGGAGTAGTAATTGTTGAAGAATGACAACTAGTTCTTTAAGTTTGAGAGGATTATAAATCTAACAAAATAACATATAAACTTACATATCTCAATTTAACTGCTTTCTAAGAGTTCCTGATTGATGTTTAATAGTTATATACCAATTCTTAAAAGTAGTACTATTTTTGCTAACTGATTTCTGATATATATCCATTTCTCCGATAAATATAAGCTTTTTTCTACAATCATGATCTATTTCTACATCTTTCACATTCCTTCCAAACTTTTTCAAAAACTGCTTAAGACTATATGTGCCGAATGAAGGTTTATTGCAATACTCTATTAAATTTGTACCCCATATTGGTTTTATATAATCGTTATCACTACATACAATTATTTTATCAATTTGGATTTTTCGATTTGAAAAAAATTGATTGGATGAGATAAATAATTCTTTAAGAAAAATTTTTTCATTAGAAGATGTGAGGATTATATCTATCTGAAATTCTGCACAATCATTTTTTTCATTAACTAATAAGCATTTTTCTATATCAATAGATAGTCTTGGTTTTTTAAAAAAATTTTTTATTACTGGTAGGAAAATATTTAGTATCAAAAAACTTAGTACGGCTATTATTGCACTCACAATAGGAGCAATTGGTGCAAGATGGGAAATACTTTCAATATCTAAGTTCATGTTTTTACAAATTACAAAAATTAAAAATCTCCTATTTACGGCGATTTATACCCATTCTTATTTTTTTAAATATATATTCGTTAATAAAGGCAGAAATAAATAATAACATTATCAATCCCAAAAACAACAATATAGTCCATGAAGTTACTAAATCAAAAGCACTTTCAGAAGTTAACGCTTTTGGAAACCATGAGATAAATGGGGATATTAGTTTATAAATAATTTCAAAGACTCCAAGTATTAAGTTCCAGATAAATTGAAGCAGGAAAAAAACTGTCTGAAAAAAGAAAACCAAACAAAGTATAATTATTAAGATTGCGGCCAATACTATTATAAGTCAAATATGATACAGAATTATATATCAGTGTTATCACACTGAAAACATAGTGTCAAGATTCAAGATTAACTCGTTCATAATCTATGATGGTGAATGCATATTCCAAGTAACAACAAACAAAACAGGATATCCTATGGATACCCTGTTTTAATTAGCTAACTAATCCCCAATCTAAGCCCCGACAGCTTCCTTGGCAGCATACAAAACCTCAGAATTTATTTCTTTGAAACCGCGATCGCAATTAAATTTAAATTTATATTCTGTTAAATAAAATCATTGCTGAATAACACGTAAAACTTCTAATTCATGTTGACTATCAGTTAAGCATAGATAGTACGCAAAGAGTCTAATTCATTAGTATCAGTTACAACTTTACGTAATGTTTCACTAAAATATAAAACTTCATAGTTGGGTGCAAGTTCTTTTTGCAGTCGCTTCCACAAGCTAATTCCTTCTTCTTCAAAAGTCCTTTTAGCCTCTAAACTGGGAAAACCTGAAGAATTAGGATCTTTCCAGTTTAACTTTGCATCATAAACTTCTGCCCATTTTTCCAAACGGCTAATAGTTTCTTTACTTAATGGCATTGTCTCTGGATCAATATCTCCAGCTTTATCGGAACTAGCCCACCATAGCGGGTAGCATCCATAATCAGCCATAAGTTTGATTTTTTCTGCCATAGTTACTTCACCGAATTATAAGGAAGTTCTGGGATTATGCACTAGATTTATATTCTGTTAGGTGAAATCATTGCTAAATAGCAGGTAAAGCTTCTAATTCACTAGGATGAGTTAAAACCTTGCCTAATAGTTCACTGAAATAAACAACTTGATAATTAGGTGCAAGTTCTGTTTGTAGTTGCTTCCACAGACTAATTCCTTCTTTTTCAAAAGCCGCTTCAGCTTCTGCACTCAAATCTGGTGAGTTAGCAGGATCTTGCCAATTTAATGTTGCATTATAATCAGCCGCCCATTTTCTCAGATAGCTAATGGTTTCTTGGCTGAGGGGCAGTCTTGCTGGATCGATATTACCAACTTTATCAGCATCTGCCCACCATAAAGGATCGCACCCATAATCAGCCATTAGTTTTATCTTTACTGCCATAGCTATTCAGGTGAAATTATAGTAACGAGGCGGGATTAGCTCCGACTATATAACCATTATCGCTTATCGTCACTGCTATGTATTGTGTTTGTCCATTAAAAATTACTTCATAGATTTCCCGGCGAGGTTCTATCGTTCCTTGATAACCAAGAAACTTTCCTATTGTCACAGCAGCCATAACAGCATCAGGGATTTCATTCTGAGAAATTCCGCGTCTGGCAAAATCATCTTGATGTTCCTTTAAGATGTGTGATAATCCGCTACCTCTTTTACCAGCTTTGCCCTCTTCTAAAAATACGATTTTGCCATCAGCTTGCTTGGCAATCCGCACAACTTTTTCTGGACTGTGCTTAATACCAGCCTGAGACAGTGCCGCAAACAATGCTGCTTTGTCATCGTTCATATTTAATTTAGTTATTTTAAATAGTTATTGAGAGAAATATATAAAAATTAATATTTAATCTCTGATATCTCATAATTTAATTTTTATCACTAAAGCAAAAAAATGAGGGGTAAAGAATACATAACTTCTCACCCCTTCAATCCTCTCGATTAACCGCTAATCTAAGCCCCGACAGATTCCTTGGCGGCGTACAATACCTCAGCATTGATTTCTTTGAAACCGCGATCGCGGGCAAATTTTTCAGTATTACGCTTTACTTTCCCACGCACAAATCCAGGAATTTTATTCAATTCTGCTTGACCATCTTTTGTCCAATTCAAATCAGAATCAGCAGAAATTCCCCTAGTAATAACTTCTTTGGTATCATGACCACCGAAGATTTCTAAGAGGTGATCTTCCATTCCCAAAGTGAAGGAATTGTAGATCAAATCTGTAATCTGATTCGTGCCTTCGTAACCCATAAATGGTTTGTAACCAATGGGGAAGTTTTGGACGTGGATTGGTGCAGCAATTACGCCACAGGGAATATCCAAACGTTTACCAACGTGGCGTTCCATTTGGGTACCGAAAATGGCGGAGGGTTCGACGCGAGCGATCGCTACGCGAAAAATGTAAATAGCTCAAGAAAAAACAGCCTTGAACAGCTTCAAGAAGAACAAGGCAATACAGATTCTAAACACTCAGGGGGGTGCTGGCGCTTCTGGCGGCAACTCAGGTGCAGGTAAATCTGGCACATCAAAAATTTCTGAGACTGGTACGCCTGATCATATCGAAAAAAGTTACTAAGTTTGTGCTAATTGTTCTATAAGTTGCAGGAGGTTTTTTTCAATTTGCCCAAGGGCTTCAGGGGCTGAGGTTTTATCTATATCGTGAACAAGCCAGTATTCAATAGTCTCTATCCATTGGGGAAAGCGCTCATTCATCAACGGTCGGTGTTCAAATTCGTCTAGGGCAATAACCCTGGCAGCTAATTGAAAATCTTGCTCACTTACTGGCTGCGGAAACCGTTCATCATCAGGTAGTTTCACCAAGCGCACTGCTAAAGCTTCAGCTGCGTAATGGGAAATTGTCCCCACATTGTTTATACCCCGCTCAAGTGCTAAACCTCGTGAATCAGCGTGCCAATCTAACTTCTGCTTAGTAGCCAACCAATTAAAAAGATGTTCAGCAAAGCGGCTACGGTAGTAATTGCCTGTACACAGAAACAAGATTTTATTCATTGTATTTGACTAAATGATTTTCATTAACCCTACGGGTTTTTTACTAGGAAATGGGATAATTTTCAAGAGTTCTATGCTAATATCCCTCTTCTGTCAATGCGTAAGTTCTATCCTTGCAAAAATAAACGTTTTGGGCTGAAAATTATCATGGCTGATGGGGTGAGATCCTCACCCCGATTTTAATCCTTGAAAATTCCTTCTTCACTATTTAGCAATTCTTTTGAGCGTTTTAGGAAATTTTCTGCTAAGGAAAGTCAAACCTAAAAATAGGAATTATCGTCGGGCGTACCGTTCCATTTTGCAATATTAAATACAGGTGTTCCATCGCCTAGAATACACAGAGGGAAATCTCCTTGTGTTGTATTGCCATCCCAATTCCAGTCAGTAGAGTAAGTGTGTTCTCCATGACCATTGTTGCCCGCATGGTCAATTGTCGGGCCGCTACCTGTCAAATTAATGGATAGCGAATCACCATAGCCAATTGACATTGAAGAACCCCGACGCATACTTCCACCTCGGAATTGTCTAACATCCATTTCTTGTCCCCTGCTCGGCGGATCTAAGTTCGGGATTTGAGCCGCATCACTACTTAATTGCAGAGTTTCCTTGATAAAAGTTCCTCTAAGATTGCTAAACCCAACTGCTCCAACAGTACCGACTATATCTGCTGTGTGATCTCCACTATCTGACCAAATAAATTCTACATTGTTTGTTGTTTTTTGATTTGTATTAAGTAGTGTTTCAATCTGCAACTGAACTTCTGCCTTTACAGCTTCCAAAATGGCTAAATCCAAAGTACCACCAGATTGATTAGGTGAATCTTGTGCAGTCGGGGCTGGAGTTGGGGCTGGAGTTGGGGCAGTACCCTGAGCTGGTGGAGCTAAGGGTACATCAGGATGCTGTCGTTTCCAGTGACTAACGTAGGCATTAATCAGACGATACTGAGTAATCAACTGTAGCTTTTGTTTGTCTACAGGTGACATATATCCATTGTCTAGTTGAAGGCTTTGAACACCGCTTTGTCCAGGAGCAAGTGCACTTCCTACCTGTGCAGCGGCTTGTGCAGCTTGAATAGTTGCAGCAGTTACGGTTGCTGCTGCTGCTGCTGATTCAGTTGCAAGAGTACCACCCCAAGCAGCCACTGTGCCAATCAATGGAACAACATTTTGCACAATTGGCTTTTGCTGAACTGCATTGCTTCCAGTTCCGTCTATTTTCTTGGCTTGAATAGACTGCTTGCTGTCCACGTCAGAGCTAGCTGCCGCCTTATTACCTAGCACATCAGCTTCTGCCTCTAAAGCCTGGTCTTGAACAACTATGGAATTCCCTTCTCCAGGTATTTTTGGTATATTGACCCGCCCTTGTTGCTGTTGCACTACATGGGTTAATTCATGTCCAATTAGAGCTTGACCAGATTGACTTTCCGGGTCGTACTTGCCTTGAGCAAAGTGTAAATTATTACCAGATGCGAAAGCTTGAGATCCTAGCTTTTCGGCTTGACCGTCTGTATGAATTTTTACATCTGATAAATCTGCATTAAACGCCGTCTGCATCTTTGCTAAAACAGGCTCTGGAAGATTTTGTCCACTACTAGGAGATACAACCTCGACCCCGTAGGAGGCGTTTTTTATACCACTTCCCTGGATTACTACATTTTCTGGTGTATTGATTATACCTTCATTGAATGATTTTTGTGAACGCAATGACATACGACTAATGTCATGACTCAGGGGCGATTGTTTGATAGCTTTTGGTTCCACTATTTGATTATCAGCAGACTGAGCTTCTTGAATGTCTGGCGCTACCTCAGTTACTGTTTGGGGCGGGGCAGTATTGATTTGTGAACCAAAGCCACGTATTGGGTTTGCCAGTGTCGGAATACCTGGCAAGGTAAGCGACGGATTCGTAAAATTTGATGCGGCTGATTT
>JBBSCU010000300.1:0-5958 GCA_038249935.1 Chroococcales cyanobacterium | reverse complement strand
AGCCAAAATGAATGCATTTCTATACTCCGTATGGAAACGAGCAAAGCGTCATCAGGCTAATGGCAATACGGTTCGGTTAAAAATATTGTAGGTTGGGTTTCGCAAAGCTTCAACCCAACAAACGCCGCAAAATGTTGGGTTTCGTTCCTCAACCCAACCTACACATTTTTATTTTTTGAGCTTAACCGAACTGTATTCAGGCTAATGGCTTTATAAAAATGCCTGATTACTTACTCAAAAGCAGCTTTGACTTACTCAAAAGCAACTTTGACTTACTCAAAAGCAACTTTGACTTACTCAAAAGCAACTTTGACTTACTCAAAAGCAACTTTGACTTACTCAAAAGCAGCTTTGACTTACTCAAAAGCAGCTTTGACTTACTCAAAAGCAGCTTTGACTTACTCATTTCGGTGTATTCCGCAAGCAAAAGGCACTTACTACACGCGGGGGGATCTTAACCGAATCGTATTGGGAGTGATGGAGGTGGAATAACGGGAAATAAGTAGTTAAACGACATTTCTGTTAAGGTAGAAGCAGCACGCGATTAGCGATCGCTCAGTTGTATATTTCTCAGTAGGAACGTAGTTCAATGCGAGTATTGAGGTAATGCTTACGAGTTTGCCAGTCGGGAATGATGGTTTCTAAGAGTTTGTAAAAGCTTGAGGAATGATTATGGATACGGATATGACACAGTTCATGGATAATTACATAGTCAATGCAATCTTTTGGGGCGCTGACCAGCATGGGGTTGAGCATAATCTTACCTTCTTTGGTACAACTTCCCCAGCGTTTGTGCATGGTGCGTAACTCAAACCCTCTCTCATGTTGAATTCCATATTGAGCTACTAGGCGGGTGCAATGCTGATAACGTTCCAGATATATCTGTTGGGCACGTTCTCTGTACCACCGGGTTACTAAATTCTCTACCTGCTTGCTGTTTTCGGGGTGATGAGTGCTAACTTCTAATTTACCTTGCCAGAGTCGGACAGTTTCCTGATTATTTTCAATTACTTTTAAGCGATATTGCCGACCCAAATACCGATATCCTTCTCCAGAAACATATTCATGAGGGGGTAAGGTGGGGGCGTATTGGGCAAATTGGCGTTGCTGCTTGGTTATCCATCTTGCACGGTTGCTAACTCTAGTCTGGATTGCTTGTAGGGGAGAGTTATATGGAGCTTTAACTACAACGCTACTATCTGGGTGGACTTCAATGCCAAGAGTTTTGCGATCGCAATATTCAAGGGCAAACAAAATAGTCCTATTGCCGTATTCTACGCTATAAGAATCAGTTGATTTCATAATGCTTGGCAATGTTGATCATTTTGCCAATGATTTCGTCTAGTTCTCCCCAAGGAATAAATAACTCATCTTTTTCCTTGAGTTGATGTACTAAGTCATCTATATCATTCAGCATCCGGTTTTGGATATCTTGGTTATTGTGCCAGTCCCGAACTTTATTATTAGTAATAATATCATCTATGCCAATAGCTAGGTTAGTGAATAGTTCTAGATTATCTACTTTGCTCGTTAGCTTTTCTTTTAAGATATTATAATAAGCACGAGCTTGTTCTCTGTGTCGCAATTCTGGCGGAACTGAACTAACGCCACGATTACGAGCAGTTTCTAGATATTCCTGGATCACCTTCAGGTATTCCAAGTCACTGAGGCGTTTAGCACGGTGAGCATTGATGGCTTCTTCGATAAGTTCACTCAACCGCAGATATAGCACTGGGTCTTCTTCCATCTTCTCAGAAATGACTTTTTTAACCCGTGCAGCGATCGCATCAGCTTTGGCAGCCTCTCCTTCTATACCATTAATTTCTGCTTCAAAACGGTCTAATTCAAAAATATCCACCGGCTCAATAATAGTTTTAACTTCTTCTGCCCCAATTTGCTTTAATACCATGTTTCTAATTTGGGCTTCGTAACTGGAATAATCCACAGTTTCAGCGTAGCGTTGTTTAACAGCAGCCCGGAGATTGAGGAAGTATTTAAGGTCTTGGGTGTAGCGTTGTTTAGTTGCTTCTGGGGTTGTTTCCTGGAAATGGGGATTACTCAATGCCAGTTGGAGCGTTTTTGCAAAGTCTCTAAGTGCTTCATAGAAAGCATCCCGCCGATCTTGGGGATATAGCCATTGCTGCATAGCTTCGGTATCGCTCTGGTTTTGTACTTCTTTAAAAACATCCCAGACAGCAGCGTGATGGGTAGGGAGTTTGTCAATTTCCACTTGCACATTAACCAAAGCCCCGATAATATCTTCTCTGTCAAACCCTTCTTGTTCTAATTTAGCGTAGAGATCCAAGGCATCGTTCATGTCACCAAAGATACCCCGATAGTCAATCACCAGCCCATGATCTTTACCCTCAAACACTCGATTTACACGAGCGATCGCTTGCAGGATATTATGCTCTTTTAATCGCTTATCTACATACAGAACAGCATTGCGGGGAGCATCAAAACCAGTTAATAGTTTATCCACTACGATCAGAATTTCCGGGTCATCTTCTCCATCCCCATCTTTGAACTTTTTGATTAGTGTTTTTTGATAATTTTCTGGTGTCCCGTAACGAGCCATCATATCTTTCCAAAAACGTTGGACTTCTGAGATATCAGCTTCATCTACACTGTCGTTGTCTTCACGGCTATCAGGTGGGGAAATAATCACTTCGGCTCGGACTTTACCCCATTTATCTAACAGCTTTTTGTATTGAATTGCAGCGCGTTTACAAGATGTAGCAAACTGTCCTTTTAAGCCTATTCCTTTTCTTTGAAAATGGTTACTAAAATGCTCACTTAGATCATAAGCAATTTGATCCATCCGGGCTTCAGCTTCATAGAGGGGTTCGGCACTTGTAAATTTACGTTTTAAGTCAGCTTTTTGCTGTTCGTTGAGTTTTTTAGTAATGCGATCAAACCATTTATCTACAGCTTGGGTATTTTTAAATTCACTCTCCCGCCCTTCGTACAAAAGTGAGACTACAGCTTTATCTGCTACCGCTTTTGGCATGGTGTAAGTGTGAATAAACCCGCCGAATTTTTGGGCTGTATTTTTCTCTTTCTTTAACAGTGGTGTCCCCGTAAAGCCGATATAGCAAGCGTGAGGAAACACGGTTTTCATTCTGGCATGAGTTTGTCCATATTGTGACCTATGGGACTCATCAACCAGTACGAAAATGTCGCGGCTTTCGTTTTTTCCTTTTTCTCGTGCGACTGTCTCGAATTTGTCTATAACTGTGGTGATGATTTCGGCTTTAGAAGCATTGACTAATTCGAGGAGATGTTTACCATTGTTTGCTCGGATGACATCAACACCACAATTTTTAAAGGTATCTTTTAATTGCTCATCTAAATCAATGCGATCGTTGACGAGAATAATTTTCGGGTTGAGGATGCTTTTTTCTAGCGCCAAAGCTTTAGCCAGCATCACCATTGTTAAGGATTTACCGCTACCTGTGGTGTGCCAAATAACTCCACCCTGGCGAGATGAATCACCCCGGACTTTTTTTACTTGTTTTACAGTAGCTTTGACAGCAAAGTATTGTTGGTAACGGGCAATCTTTTTTGTGCCATTGTCAAAAACTATATAACCAAATATTAGTTCTAGTAAGCGTTGGGGAGTTAAGAGACTGAACAGAGTCCGGTCTTGGGCAGATACTTGACGTTCTCCAGTATTCCAGATTTCTTGGATTTTTTGTTGTTGCCAAGGTTCTCGCCACAAGAGTAATTTTTGTTGTTGAGTTGGCGAGAGGGGTGTGTTTACCAGCGGATAAAGTTGTTCTTCTAATCCGGCTGTTGCTTCTTCTTTCCAAACAGCCCAAAACTTTTTATCTGTAGCAGTTGTACCGTATTGGGCTGCATTTTGTGATACGACTAGCAGCAGTTGAGTTAAACAAAAAAAGTGGGGAATGTTCTCAGTTTGATGATTCCGCAATTGTTGACTGATGGCTTCATTTAATGCGTCTTTTAAATCGGGGCGTTTGCATTCAATTACTACTAGAGGAATGCCATTTACAAATAGCACTAAATCGGGGCGACGGGTTTGGGTACTGTTGCGGCGTTCAATCTCAAATTCGTCGGTGACGTGATAAACGTTATTCGCTAGATTATGCCAGTCGATGTATTGTAGGGGGTAACTTTTTTTATCACCGTCAATAATTTGCTCTAAGCTTTTACCAAGGGTGAGCAGGTCGTAGAGTTCTTGACTGGTGGTATAAAGTGCATCGTAAGGAATCTGACTGATGGCTGCTACTGCTTTTTGGATATTAATATCACTGAAGGGGTGAGTTTTTCCCCGGTGTTCAATTTGATTTAGCTTGCTTAGTTGGGCTGTTAAGATTTTTTCTAAGACAATTCGGGAACGCTTTCCCCCACGTTTGGCTAGGGCTTCCTGCGGTGTGAGATATTCATAGCCGATGTTTTGTAAGAGTGCGATCGCGGGAAGTTGGGAGATGATATTTTCTAGCCAGTCAGAGGGGTTGTGGTTCATGATTAGTAAACTGTCATTATTAGCACTTGGTATGATGAAGAAGTTAAATAGACCAAGGATTTACAATCACAACCCCTGTCCCAGCAAAATCATTTTCGTTACGGGTGACAAGTGATAGAGAATTTTGCAGGGCGATCGCAGCAATAAGAGAATCCATGACGGGTAGAGGTCGCCCATTTTTTTCTAATTGTCCGACTAAATTTCCCCACAAAATCATTGTTGAGATATCTATGCTTAAGATTCTGCGTTCAAAGCGATTAGGTAGAGTTTCATTCAGCCAATTTGTTAGAGATTCTTTCCGCTTAGATGGGGTCATTTTGCTGATACCTTTAGCTATTTCGCCAATTGTAATCACGCTGATGTAAAGTGTTTCTGGTACTTGGGCATTTAACCAATCTAAAACTTGTTGATTTGGTTGTTTAGCAACCATTTCAGAAATCAAACAAGTGTCAAGTAGGTAAGTCATGGGTTGAAATCATTGCGGGGTAGGCTGCGATCGCGGCTAAAGTCAAGTTCTTCGGCGATTCCAACCAAGGGAGATTGACGGAAAAACTCTACGAGTGTGGTGGTTTGTTCTGGGTGCGTGTTCTGTGTAGTCAGGCTTTGGATAAGAAGTTGGATAATATAAAGTTTATCGTTGGGAGGAAGTTGAAGCAGTTGTTCTTCAAGTTCTGGAATAACCATGATGGGTTTCAGTGAAGGATAATTTTATTATACTTTTGTTAAATGTAAACGTTCCCGACCTCGTGCTTTTATGGAAGTGATGAGTGAAGGTAGAGTATTTTCATCGTATTCTGTGTATTCACCGTTTTGAAGTTGTTGAATACCTGCGGCTATATCCTGTTTTAAGGATGCAATCTTTTGTTGTTTTTGGATTTTTTCTATAAGTATTTGGTATTCTTCTTGGGAAAGTGAAAGAATAATTTGAGCGAGGGAATCAACGAGTCGGGTGTTAATTGTAGGAATGGGTTGGTTCATAATTAAATATTTGAATTTCTCAACAATAAATAATACAATTTGTTAGGCTATAAGTAGTTCCTCTCTGTGAATAAAAAAAACGCTGATCGTTAAGCATTTGACTGTTCTTTTGCTGTTGCTAATAGGTCTGATAGGGCTTGAATTGATCTATTATCTGCTTGAGGCGACCAGACTGTGGCACTAGTTGAGGCGAGTTGGTTTAATAGTGTATTTTCTGCTTCTTCTCTGATGGTATCTTTGACAGAATGAATGGGGATAGTAAATTCTACTTTAGTCATAAAATCACAATTTTTACTGTGGAAGTTTTCTTTTTCAACAAGGAGGATAATTTTATTATACTTTCAGCGTTACGGGTTCATCTAGTTTGACTCGTTTTTTACCTGTTAATAGTTGCTGCATTAATCCGCGTTTTTGTTGTTTGTAAGCGGAGAGTTGTTTTTCTAGGGTTGAGATTTCAGTATCGGCTGTTGAGAGGATAGAGGCTATTTTTT
>JBBSCU010000299.1:0-5992 GCA_038249935.1 Chroococcales cyanobacterium | reverse complement strand
TTTGCATTGACTGCTGTAGGGCTTTTAGCTCTCCTTGTTGGTCTTGCTTACCTAACTCACTAACAATAAACCATCACCTCAGATTAGGAGACGTGTGCCCCTGAGAGTTGAACTATATGTAGAGGATTATTTTTACGAGTTGTCCCCGACAACATCTGTAAATATTGGGGACACTCATGCCCGAATTACTCCTGAAACTTGGGAAAACTGGTTTAATCACTGGTTGGAAATACTTCATCCTCATATTCCGCCAGCGCCAAGTTATGAAATAGGGCTGCGTTTGACAGATGACTCGCAAATTCAAGAATTGAATGCCCAGTATCGTCAACAAAATAAGCCGACAGACGTTTTAGCCTTTGCTGCTTTGGAAGTGGATTTTCCTCAAAGCGAAGAAATGCTTGCCTCTGTACCATTATACTTAGGTGATATTATTGTGTCTGTAGATACATCTATACGCCAAGCTCGACAACAGGAACATAGCTTACCAACTGAGCTAGCTTGGTTAGCTGCTCACGGTTTATTGCATCTGTTAGGCTGGGATCATCCTGATGAAGAAAGTTTGGAGCGAATGTTAGAACAGCAAGTAAAATTGCTGAACGCAATAGGTATTGCTATTGACATAGAATAGCATTAACTTGTGTATGCCTTAATATAAATTTTAGGTAAACTTTTATAATACTTCTGTGGAAAATTGCTTAAAAATTACCTCAAAGTTAATTACGCTATTAAGATCGGCGAATATTCCCACTGTAGTAACTCTATTTTTATATTTTTAAGTCTATGTCTCAAAAAATTTCTCCATCACCAACGCCCACCTCGTTACAAAAACTGGTGACTAACGAACGGGAATTCTCCTGGAAAGTAGCCTCTAATTTATTTGGTAGTTTTAAATATGCCTGGGCTGGAATCAGCTATAGTTTTCAGACTCAACGTAATTTTCGCATTCACGTAAGTGTTTGCGCTTTAGCGATCGGTTTAAGTGTTTTTTTGCATCTGCAAGCGGTGGAAATAGCGGTAATTGGTATAACTAGTGGTTTAGTTTTGGCATTAGAGTTACTGAATACAGCCATCGAGTCTGTTGTGGACTTAACAGTTAAGCAGACATACCATGATTTAGCAAAAATTGCTAAAGATTGTGCAGCTGGTGCAGTCCTAGTCTCTGCTTTGGTAGCGGTGCTGGTAGCTGGTATCCTATTGCTCCCTCCTCTGGTAAGGTTAATTATATCCGCTTTATAAATTATGATTTGCGAAGACGTAGCCCGCACTTCTCTACGAGAGGCTGCACTTCGACAAAGCTCAGTGACCACGCGAAGGCCAAGTGACTTGGTAAGAGGATCACGTCCTGTCCGACCTCCTTTGGAGAATATATTAGACATCTCCGATAATGAATGTAGAGACGCGTTAGCGTAGCGGGACGAAGTACAATTTCGCGTCTCTACAAGGGTTATGGATAACGCATATTTAATTTCTGGAGATGTCTATTATAAACAATTTAAAATTTAAGTAATGCGATGTCTACGACGGGCGTAGCTGCGGTGCCAAGGGTCGTGGCTAAAGGGTTACTTGGTAATCTTTAGGAAGTGGCTTATTGTAGAGTAGCTGTTTTGTATCTATAACTATCCACGTCAGCGTTATTTTTATACCTAACAAACAAATAGCATGAGATATTTGTTTATACTTTTTGGAATTGATGAGTGGTAAAAATTAGGAGTAATGAGCTTTGATTATAGTTATCGACAATTACGACAGTTTTACATATAACTTAGTGCAGTATCTGGGAGAATTGGCAGCAGAGTTCCCAGTGGCAGATGATATTAAAGTTTTTCGTAATGACAAGATATCCATAGATGAGATTCGGGCATTAAAGCCGGAAGCCGTAGTTATTTCTCCAGGGCCTGGTCGCCCGGAAGATGCCGGCATTTCCCTAGAATTGATAGAACAGTTAGGGCAAGAGTTGCCAATCTTGGGTGTCTGTTTAGGGCATCAAAGCATCGGTCAAGTATTTGGTGGTAAAATAATTCCGGCTCCAGAGTTGATGCATGGCAAAACCTCTCAGGTGTCTCACACTGGAGTAGGAGTTTTCCAGGGGTTAGAAAATCCTTTAACCGCCACCAGGTATCATAGTTTGGTCATCGAACGTGAGACTTGTCCAGAGGTGTTAGAAATCACCGCTTGGGTTGAAGATAACACCATTATGGGAGTGCGACACCGGAACTATCCTCACATTCAGGGCGTCCAATTTCACCCAGAGAGTGTCCTGACATCTTCAGGAAAACAGCTACTGCGAAATTTTCTCGAACAGTTACAGTCAAGAGCGTAATTAATGAAACGACGACAGTTGATGGGCTATGCTGGGGCGGGGTTGGTCACAGCTTTGGTTACTACCTTGAGTTCTGAATCTGAAGCTGACGCACAATCTAGCGGTTTATCAGTTCAGTGGTTGGGTCATACTTGCTTTCTTTTTACTGGCGGCGATGCCAAAATTCTCGTCAATCCATTTCGGGCGGTCGGCTGTACTGCTGGGTATCGTTTACCAAAAGTTGCAGCAGATTTGGTACTGATTAGCAGTCAACTACTGGATGAAGGCGCTGTAGACGTGCTACCGGGGAATGCCAAACTCATCTACGAACCGGGAGTTTACGAGTTCAAAGGCATTAAGTTCCAAGGAGTTGCCATAGACCACGATCGCAAAAAGGGTAGGCAGTTTGGCTCAAATACCGCTTGGAGTTGGAAGCAAGGGGGAATTAATATCCTACACTTAGGGGGAGCCGCTGCACCCATTTCCATTGAGCAAAAAATCCTAATGGGGCGTCCCGATGTCCTATTCATTCCTGTGGGGGGCAGTGCAAAAGCCTACAATGCTGAAGAAGCAAAGCAGGCCGTTCAAGTATTAAATCCCAAGTTGGTGATTCCGACTCATTACCGAACACAGGCTGCTGATGCTGCTACGTGCGATATTTCGCCACTCGATGATTTTCTCGCCTTAATGCAAGGTATGACAGTGCGGCGTAGCAACGGAGATAGTATTTCCATTAAGCCGAAAGATTTGCCAGAAAATGGGGAAATTCAGGTTTTAAGTTACAAGTTTTGAGGAGCAGGGGATGAGGGTATGAGGGAACACGGGAGAAGTTTTAGTTAGTTTTTTCCTCCGCCCCAATGCCCCATCCTCAATGCCCAATGCCCCAATATTTTAGAACGTATACCACTCTGGGGTCAGCTTATCTGCTTCGCTGATGGGAGTTTCAACGGCTGTTGTCTCATTTATAGTCCAAATGGTGTCTGCACTGGCTGTCTGATCGCGCCAGTAGATGTCGGTCTTACCATCGCCGTTATAATCGCCAAGAGATGGTGTCAAGGCCGCGTTATTAGTCGGTAAGAAAGCTTCAGTAGCTACTGTTGTACCATCCATCAACCAAGCGGTGTTTGCACCTGTGCTTCCATTGTGCCAGAAGATGTCGGTCTTGCCATCGCCGTTGAAATCACCAATTTTAGAAGTCCAGGCTGAGTCAAGTGTCCCCAGAGCGCCTTCTGTAACTAAAATGCCTCTCATCGTCCAAATCTTGTTTTCACCTGTTTGAGCGTTTCTCCACAGCAGGTCAGTGCTTAAATCGCCGTTGAAATCGCCAACGCTAGAAGTCCAGGCTGCATCTTGTGATTGCAGCGCAAATTCACTCTTTTGCGTACCATCCATAAACCAAACGCTGTTATCGCCTGTTG
This sequence comes from Chroococcales cyanobacterium, assembly GCA_038249935.1. Taxonomy (GTDB): domain Bacteria; phylum Cyanobacteriota; class Cyanobacteriia; order Cyanobacteriales; family Nostocaceae; genus Nostoc. The sequence goes on along the minus strand of JBBSCU010000299.1, from coordinate 2,275 downwards.
TCTGATTGCGCCAGAAGATATCACTCTTGCCATTACCGTCGAAATCAACAATGGTAGGAGTTAGTGCTGTGTCTGTAGTGTCTAGAACAGTTGCAGTGAGAACTGTTGTGCCATCCATCTCCCAAATAGCGTTCTCACCGGTTTGACTATTATGCCAGAAGATATCGGTTTTGCGATCGCCGTTGAAATCGGCAATGCTTGGAGTCCACGCTCCGTCAACGCTAGTTAGAGAAGCCGCATTAGCAACTCTTGTGCCATCCATCAGCACAATGCTATTCTCGCCAGTTGTCTTATTGCGTAATAAGAAGTCGGTTTTGCCATCATTGTTGAATTCGGCAATTTTGTAATCATAGGCGGATAGGTCAAATTGACCCAAAGAACCCTGTTCGATAACTCTTGTCCCATCCATCAGGCGAACAATAATCTCACCAGTTTGGGTATTTACCCAAAGTTTGTCTGTTTTGCCATCACCGTTAAAGTCAGGAACAATCGCCGCACTGGTTAAGTAAGGATTAGGATTGGGATTTGCTGACACCACCGCCGATTGTTGTGGTTGTGAAGAACTCTTACTTCCTAGAAACGAACTAGAACTTAGAGTATTTAAACTATCAAGGGGAGATGCTAATGCTTGTATTTTTTGGGAAGTTTCTACCCATTGTGTATTCAAAGAGCTTGAAGTATTTTGAGTTCCAAACATGGTGCGATTTTATGACTGGTTGTCATCTTTTTTTAACTTTTTTTTGAAATCTCTTTCTGTAACCAAATAACATTTACCAAGCTTTCAATTTTTCTTTATAACTATTTTTTATTTATTAATGTCAGTTTCTCAAGACAAAATACAGTTATTTTAGATGATTTATATAAAACTTTCAAGTCTTATATGAGCAATTAAAAAATCTTACGCTGTGTTTTACATATATTATGATAATTGATAAATCAAGGCTGTTTTTATCTATTTTATTTGACCTTAAAATGTTGCATAGTAGATATACTTGTATCTTGAATAGTTAATCAGTCAGATGAAAATATTCACACTAACCATATTTTTTTACAAACCTTTAACTATGCTATAGCAGTTCTCGTTTTTACGTTAGGTACACCCGTAGGGGCACGGCATGCCGTGCCCCTACACCTTGGGATATAACGTTGTACCGTATGTGAATGTGAACCGCTATAAGAGAGAAGCGATCGCTATAGTAGTCCTAATTCATTCATGTAATCTTACCTCTATTTTCCTGGCATTTTCTCAATTATTGGCTAAATCCCTACTATTTTTTATCTTGTGAATAAGCTTAGATAAAAAATAACCCTAACCGCCAGCTAGTCCCAAATCTGAGCCATCCAACCTAACCCAATAAAAATCAAAGGCTATAGGGGAATAACTTAGATTAGCAACTACTAAGATACATTGTCTGTGTATTATCTAGTTGTAAAAAGTGTAAAATAAAACAATATTTTCCTAAATACATCAGCTATGCAAGCAGAATATCGGCAGCGTCGTGAGCAGTTAATGGCAAAAATTGGTAATGGTACAGCCATTTTTCGCAGTGCGCCAATGGCAGTGATGCACAACGATGTCGAGTATGTTTATCGCCAAGACAGTGATTTCTTCTACCTGACTGGTTTTAACGAATCACAGGCAGTAGCAGTGTTAGCGCCGCATCATTCAGAACATCGGTTTGTGCTATTTGTCCAACCTAAGGATCGTGAAAAGGAAGTATGGAGTGGTTATCGTTGTGGGGTAGATGCAGCGAAGGAAGTTTATGGTGCTGATGAAGCATACCCCATTAACGAGTTAGATGAAAAATTGCCACAGTATTTGGAAAAAGCCAGCCGGATTTACTATCATTTAGGACGCGATCGCACTTTTAATGACCAAATCCTGGGACATTACCAGAGTTTACTGCGGACTTATCCTAAACGCGGTACAGGACCGATCGCCATTGAAGATACTGGGACTGTCCTCAACGCCATGAGATTGATCAAAAGTGAAACTGAATTGGAATTGATGCGTCAAGCAGTTGCGATCGCTACTGTTGCACACAATTACGCCCAAGAAATCGTCACACCTGGACGTTTTGAGTACGAAATACAGGCGGAGATGGAACGCATTTTTCGAGTGCGGGGTGGAATCGGCCCCGCTTATCCTTCGATTGTGGCTTCTGGCGTGAATGCTTGCGTACTCCACTACATTGAAAATAATCGTCAAATGCAGGATGGAGAATTAGTACTAATTGATGCCGGTTGTGCCTACGGTTATTACAACTCAGATATT
>JBBSCU010000298.1:0-6000 GCA_038249935.1 Chroococcales cyanobacterium | reverse complement strand
GCGGACTAGATGCTTCCGAGTGGTTATAAATCCCGTCAATAATTACACGGATGCCTCTGGCGTGACACTCATCAACCAATTTTTTCAACCCGGCAGTAGTACCATAACTAGATTCTGTTGCAAAGAAGTGGCGGGGATTATAACCCCAACTATAATCACCAGGATACTCTTTGAGTGGCATTAACTCAATAGCATTAATTCCCAATTCACATAGATAATCTAACTTTTCAATGACGTGTTTGTACTTGCCTCGTGCATAAGGGTCATCCTCACCACCAGAAAAGTCCCCGACGTGCAATTCATAAATTACTAATTCGCGGTCAGCAGGTAAAGGTTTATCATCATGTTGCCAGACATAATCATCGGTAATCCTTTCACCATCTTTTACCTGGATAACACCATCATCTTTTCCACTCAATTCATCTATATCAGTTGCATAAGGATCTGTAACCTCAACCCATTGTTCTGGTTCAAAAAACCATGAATTTGACTGAACACGGAATTTATATTTAGAAACGCCGTCTTCTAGTTCAACACTTGTGCGGAAATAACCATCATCTCCTTTTTCCATTGGAATTTCTTGCCAATCAGAAAAAGAACCAATTAATGTAACTCCTTTATTGTAAGGCGCAAATAAATTAAATTCAATTGGCTTTGTCATAGAAGTGTTTGTAAGATCAACGGTTGATAGAAGTATTCTCTGATGCTAAATTAAATTTGCAAATCGCTCTAGAGAAAGAATTACATAAGTAGTGCTTCTATCTTCAGGAATAATTTCTAAATAATTTATAAAAGTTAACTATGTTTTTTTATTTTTGACTATTTATAGGATTTGGTGATTGACTAAAATGCAGATTTTGCCTATAAAACTAATATTTTTAAAAAGCTATTGCAAAAATTAATTAAATCAATAGTTTTTTATTAAATTCTCATCCAGCAGATATTCAGTAAAAATAGAATATTATTTGCCAAATATCTGCTAAGAAGATTACTCAATTTTACCGTTAAGTAGGTAGGCAAGAATTAAACTATAGGACTCATCTTTGATTTTTGAAATATGCGTAGGGTGCGTTAGCCAGAGGCATAACGCACCATCTGAAGATTTTGGTGCGTTACGCTACGCGATAACACACCCTACACATACTTAGATTTTTTCACAAATCAAATCGGATTGCTATATGCTACGCAATTTAATTATTAACGCTCACCTAGTTAGTTTGTTGCAGATAACTTAATAACCAATTCGCTGCTGTCGCCCTACGAGTTTGTCGAGGACCAAATTCACCAATCTTGTAACCTTTGAAACCCAGCTTTTCTTTTAGTATTTGTTTATTTTCAGAAGGAATGGAACGAGTCAGCTTGACTATTGCGGGGCGAGAGTCAATAAAATCTGGTGGTTGTGGGTACTCATTCTGCCATTCTGGTGCAACTTCGCTAGTGTCCCATTGTGCATTTGAGGAGTCATAGCGATAGCCTAAATAGTGCCATAGCAAATGATTAACTGTGGCATCATCAAGTTTTTCGTCGAGAATTGCCCAAATTGTTTCTGTATTGAGTGGTGGCAGATTAGACATAAGTAATTGAAAATCTGAAATGACAAACAGAAAAGTAGGATAATTGCGATCGCCAGTATACACAAACTAAGTAGACTAGAAATCGTCAAGAATAGACCAATCTATGCAGAATTCTACAGCACTGCCAAAGATTATCCGCGCTCATGTATTCATTTCTGGCCGAGTCCAAGGAGTTGGCTATCGCTACGCCACTGTGGATACAGCTAGCCAATTGGGCTTAACCGGATGGGTGCGGAATCTCCCCGATAATCGCGTCGAGGCAGTCTTTGAAGGGGTACGAGAGGTTGTAGATGACATGGTTCGTTGGTGTCACTCTGGGCCACCTGCTGCTGTTGTTAAAGATGTTATCGTTGAATACGAAGAACCGGAAGGGTTGCGGAGATTTGAAGTTAAGCGGGTTGAGTAATTCGTAATTCGTAATTAAGTTTTAGCAAGGGTTTCAGATTTGATGAGTGAATAAGTTTGTAGTCAGGACTTTAGTCCTTGATTTGAGCGCTGAAGCGCTCACTACAAACCCAGCAAACTTAGCTTGGCAGACTACTAGTGAACTAGTGACTTGGAGACTGTTCTGCAAAGGCTCTCTTGCTCTTTTGGCAACAAGTCCGCCTTTGCTCACAGCTTTGGTGTTAACTATCATTCTGAAGAATTATTTCGGGTTAAGTCTTATTAACTACTCGCTGTTGGTATTCCTGCTCAGTAATCATATCAAGAGTGTTCTCTAGGCGATCTACAAATACGATACCGTCGAGGTGGTCATACTCGTGTTGAAAGATCCGAGCGACAAAATCGGTTAATTCTTGCCTTTGCAAATTGCCTTGGCAGTCAGTGTATTCCACTTCAATCGCTTGATATCGAGGAACTAACCCCCTAATTCCTGGAACGCTCAAACAACCTTCCCAATCTTTGACAACTTCGGTTGAATGAGCAATGATTCTAGGATTAATCATGGCAGTAGGTTCCATTTCGGGAGCGTTGGGATACCTGGGATTAGGATGAGAAGCCACAATAAATAAACGATAGGATTGTGCTACTTGAGGCGCAGCAATTCCCACGCCGTTAGCCTTGGCAACAGTGGCGGTTAAGTCTTCAATTAATTTTTGGATGCCCTGATCTTGAATATTGTCAACCCAAGCAGCTTTTTGACGCAGTATTGGATTACCCAATTGAATGATTGGCGCTAATTCAGGCATTATAAAACTCCTTTGGGGAGTGGGGAGTGGGGAGTGGGGAGTGGGGAGTGGGGAATAGAGTATGTCAGTTGTTTTTCAAATGACAAATGACAAATGACAAAGATCATTCTTCACGTCTTACTGGCAAAGGAGCAGGTTGGACTCCTATTTGGACAATTTTTCCGTTGCGTTCTACTTGTATTGGTAAAGTAGTACCGATTTTGCTATTTTCTACTAGCTTTTGGACTTGTTCAAGTTTAGTAACAGGCTGGTTATTAATGCTTTTAATCACATCACCGACTCGTAGTCCAGCCACAGATGCAGGCGATCGCGGCACAATCTCAACCAACAAAATACCGTCATCTGCTGTAAGATTTAAGCGATCGCCAGCTATATTTTTGATTCTTTCTCTATTTTCTGGTGTCAGTGTCACCATCTGCACACCCAAATAAGGATGATCGACTTTACCTGTAGCAATTAATTCTTGAGCAATTTTTTGCACAGTGTTGATGGGAATAGCAAATCCCAAACCTTGAGCGCCTCGAATAATGGCTGTGTTCATGGCAATCACCTGGCCACGAGCATTTATCAGTGGTCCACCAGAGTTACCAGGGTTAATTGCAGCGTCCGTTTGGATATAATCAACCCGCTTATCACTAGCGCCAATGTCTCTACCAGAGCGACCTGTAGCACTAATAATCCCAGAAGTAACGGTATTATTCAAACCTAATGGATTACCAATAGCAATTACTGCTTCTCCTGGCTGCAAAGCATCGGAGTTACCCACAGAGAGAGTTGGCAGATTATTAGCATCAATTTTGATCGCAGCCACATCCGTTACCGGGTCTTCACCTAATACTTTACCATCAAAAGTCCGGCCATCTTTGAGTGTAACAGTCACTCGATCAGCACCGTCTACCACATGGGAATTAGTCAAAATTTGACCAGAGGAATTAATGATAAATCCAGAGCCGCTACCCCGCTCTACCCGTTGTCTAGGCTGTGGCGCTGTGTCTCCAAAAAACCGCCGGAATGATGGGTCGTTAAATTCATCTGGTACACGAGCAGTGATTGTTCTAGAAGAATCAATCCGAACTACCGCAGGCCCCACATTCTGCACTACTTTCACCACAAAATTGGGATCTCCAGACGACGCGATAATTGGTGGGAGAGCAATTACCGGATTAGAATCAGTAGTCCTTTGGGCTTGAGTATTGCTTGGTTGAGCCTCAAAGGTCTTGGCTGGTTCAAGAGAGCAGCTTCCCAGGAACACCATTGCTACCCCGCATAAGAGCATCCACAGCCTGTGGGACAAACCTTTGGTATCAATATTTTTGGGCGCTGAGTTATGCTTTGTCGTCTTCATGTGTCCTTGCTTCTCCGTATCAATATAGAGTGCCGAGTTAAGAGTGCTGAGTCCTGAGTGGGAATTAAGAAGTAACTACTCAGTACTCAGTTTGGTCAGTGGATGTTAGAATCTTGCCTAGCGGGTGTGTCCCAAAATGATTACAACTTAAAAGTTTATTCTACGTCTAGCGTGTCTCAATGCTAAATTGGTGCTTTCTCTTCTATTGTGACAATTAGCAGCAAAGGTGGTGGATAATGGAAATTCCGATAGAAAGCCTGTGGAGTCAGGTACTAGAGCGCCTACAGCTAGAACTATCCCGACCCACCTTTGAAACTTGGATCAAAACTGCTAGTGCGGAGCGATTAGAAAATAATTGCTTGGTGATACGCACTCCTAACCCATTTGCTCGTAATTGGTTACAGAAGTATTACATCAACACCATTGCTCATGTAGTACAAGATATTCTGGGTCATCCTGTAGGAATTTACATTACTGTTGCTGAAGGTAATGAAGTTTCTCATTTTAGTGAAGGAGAGGTTTCTTGGGAATCACTAAACCCCAGCAGTATTTCGGAACCTGTTACTAATAAAAATCAAAAAACTACTGAATTGAACTCTAAATATATCTTTTCACGATTTGTAGTTGGTGCTAACAATCGGATGGCTCACGCTGCTTCTTTGGCAGTTGCGGAATCTCCAGGTAAAGAGTTTAATCCTTTATTTTTATGCGGTGGTGTAGGTTTGGGTAAAACTCATCTTATGCAAGCCATTGGTCATTATCGCTGGAAAATTTCTCCTGATTGTAAAATATTTTATGTTTCAACTGAGCAGTTTACTAATGATTTAATTACAGCGATTCGTAAGGATAGTATGCAAAGTTTTCGAGAGCATTATCGAGCGGCTGATGTTTTATTAGTTGATGATATTCAGTTTCTTGAAGGAAAGGAGTACACCCAAGAAGAGTTTTTTTATACTTTTAATACTTTACATGAAGCTGGTAAACAAGTTGTGATTGCTTCTGATCGTCCTCCTAACCAGATTCCTAGTTTACAAGAACGTCTTTGTTCTCGGTTTTCTATGGGCTTAATCGCAGATATCCAAAAGCCAAATTTAGAAACTAGAATGGCGATTTTACAGAAAAAAGCCGAAGACGAAAATATTTCTCTTCCCCGCGATGTGATTGAATATATTGCTTCTAACTATACTTCTAATATTAGAGAATTAGAAGGAGCCTTAATTCGGGCGCTGGCTTATATTTCCATTTGGGGTTTACCCATGACGGTGGAAAATATTACGCCAGTTTTAGAACCACCTAATGAGAAAGTAGCAGCTACCCCAGAAGCAATTTTGATAGTTGTGGCGAATAATTTTGATGTTTCAATTGATGACCTCAAAGGTAACTCACGACGAAGAGAGATTAGCTGGGCACGCCAAATAGGGATGTATTTAATGCGCCAACATACATCCCTGAGTTTTCCGAGAATTGGAGAGGAATTTGGTGGTAAAGACCATACGACGGTAATGTACAGTTGCGATAAAATTACTCAACTTCAGGAGAGCGATCGCACTCTATCCCAAACACTACGCCAACTAAGCGATCGCGTCAACATGACTAGCCGTTCGCAAAAATCATCCTGAAGATGTATTTTAAGTTTTCCACAACCAGCATTATTATTGTTAGCTTTGATATCTGAAATCACTAGTCAAAAATATTAAGTAAAGTATAAAAATTGATTAAATTTAACTTAGCTTGTGGAAAAAACATTACTTTTTGGGGAAAACCTGTGAAAAACTTGATATTTTCCTACTAAAACTTAATTAAGTATAATTACCTTGTGGAAAAGCTCAGGTACTTTTCCACAAGTTTTCCACAGATGTAAAATTGCTTAACTATGATTCCAACAGAAATT
>JBBSCU010000297.1:0-6044 GCA_038249935.1 Chroococcales cyanobacterium | reverse complement strand
TATAACCCGACACGGATGGAAAATATCAAAAAAGCCACTCTTGACCTGTGTAAAAAAATTAATTTTATCTGTCCCGAATGTTCTTGGCCTGGTTTTGAAGTTTTGGAAAGAAAAAAAGGATTACCTTGTGCCTTTTGTCATCTACCTACTGATCTAACTCGCTCAGTAATCTATAGCTGTAAAAAATGTACTTTTAGTCAAGAGAAGTTATTTCCTAACGGGCAAGAAACAGCTGACCCATCCCAATGTCAATATTGTAATCCTTAAAAATATTTAAGAATCGTTATAGGTTGTTCAAACGTCGAAGAGGCTCAATATTAAGCTCTAACTTGTCTCCCAAGCAATACCTTCGCCAATTTACGAGGGTGAGATGATGATGCTTTAACCATTAACTCCCATTTCTCTGATGCTTGGCAAAAACAATCAGTCCTAAAAATTCCTTTAAGGTTTCCCACAAGTTTTTTTTATGTATTGACGACAGGATAAGGGTTTCAGATTTAAAACTACCTTTCCATCAAAACGCTTATGTATGCTTAGTTTTGCCGAAATTGATCTAGACTCTTATTTTGGCAAAGGTATTGATGTTAGTTTGTCTAATTAAGCTATGTTTGGTAAATACAAAGTAAGAAGCCTACATAATCGGCTGTTATTCTACACTTGACATAAAGCGTTGTGAGTGCTAAAAGACGACTGCCAGAAACCATTGCCCATGTCCGAATTACCCGCCAATCCTGGCAACATGGCTTCCTTGAAGGTGAAGTGAATGCGGGTGAGTTTGAGTGGCATTTCCATTGGCATTTTCGCCGGGGAGAACTTGCCGTTAAGCCTTCTCAAGGCCGCGCCTTAATTAAAGAACCCCTCGGTCGATTTTTGGAGCAACAAGATTACCAGCTAGAGCCTGGAGGAGATTATGCTTTTACTATTCGGGCGGAACTTTAAAAGTTAGGAGTTAGAAGTTAGGAGTTAGGAGTTATGAAGATCAGCTAAAACACATCTTGAAAAATTGAGTTGTGTTGCTGTTAACTCAATTTCAAACTTTCCATTGAAAATTTTTCACTCCTCACTCCTCATTGCTGATTCGGTAAGACGATTTAAGTATCTTTCAATTAAAAGGATGGCAACAATGTCATCTATCGGTCTTGGTGGTTGTCGCATACCCTTTGGCAATAGCTTTGTTAGTCCTTTGGGTGGGTACATTTGCCAATAGCGATCGCGGGCTTTTAAGGTGGTGTAGCGCTCATCTACTAAAATGATATTTAGGGCTGCTGTTAATTCCTGATATAATTGCTGTTTCCACTGCTTGGCTGTAGTTTGGTCGCCCATCACCATCAAGGAGATGGGATATTTTTGTTGCAGTGTTTCAATGGTAGCGATCGCCTCTTTTGCCAGCACCACCTGATGATAATACACTTGCCGATCTAGTGCCATCACCGCTAAACCACACTTGTCTCGACCTGGATCAAACCCCAAGATGACTGGTTGCGTCGGTGAAAATTCACGGAAAATCATAATAAATTAAAAATGAAGAAATGCAATTACAGTAAGTATTTTGGCTGCTGTTCAAATATGCTTAAATCTTACTAATAACAGTGTGCAAATAATTTTTTAATTTTTTAAGTGCTAAAAATAATTTGTCCGTTGACTATTGCCACTAATTTTACTCTCAATGGGCCAGCTGTGTAAGTGTCCTCTGCGGCGATCGCTTTAATCTCTAATGATTGATTGGACTGTCTTAGTTGGGCAACAAAGCGCAGAAAAGCCCCCTCTACTTGGACATTTTCGATAATTCCGGCATTGCGAGCGCGAAATTGGGAAGCAGAAATTAATAACTCCAGCCGTTGTTGTAATTGATAGGATGTCATGGTTTTAGAATCAGCAGTAGTTGTGGCCAGCACTGCACCTCCCAAAAAAACCAATTGATTCCGGGCTATATCAGTGAAAAACTCTATCTGCTTTTCTCCCCTGACGTAATTACCAGCCGAGAAAATTCGCACTACGTATTCTTGACTGTCGCTAATTTGCTTGCTCAATTGCTCAACTTTATCCTGGGTAACACGCAGTAGCTGTACATTTGCAACATTTCCACCAGGCTCACTTAATTCGAGGTTGGCGTTACGATTGGCTTCTTGTAAAATTTGTGCCACCGCCTGACGAGCAGCAGCAGTTTTGTTAACACGAACTACACCAGAGGCCAAAACCTGACCGCGAACTAAGGCCAGTTTACCCAAACGCAGGTCGCGGTAAGACTGATAATATTTTTCTAGTCTTGCAACTTCCTGTTCTAAAGATTGCTGTTGTCCTTCCAACTCTTTGAGGCGAAATTCCCGTTTGACAATTACTTGCTCTCGTGCTGCAACTTCGAGATTACGCTTTTGAATCAGTTGATCTAATTGGGCAATTTTTTGATCCCGCGCTTCTATGGCTTCTTGACGGTTAGCGAGTTCTTGATCGCGTTTTCCAATGGCTGTTTTGGCTTCGTCTATCGCTTTTTTAGCTTCAGCATACAGTCGTTGACGTTCTGCCTTAAGTAGTTCAACTGCCGTCTGTAACTCCTTTCTCTGATTGTAAACGCTTTGCAATTCAGATATGGCTTTTTGGTACTGAGTTACAACTTGTTCTAGTTGACCTTGAGTGCGTTGGAGTTGAGTTTGAGTTTGGGCTTGTTGACTAATAGTGCGGTTCAACTGAGCTTGGGTTTGGCGTTGCTTGGCATTGGCCGCCTGTAAATATTGATTGATTATCTGCAAATCTTGCTGTGCCTTTGTTTGGGCAATTCTTGCTTGGTTTAGCTCACTCTCTACCTGACTTTTCTGAGTTTCTGCGGTTTTTAGTTGTTCCCGCTTTTGTCTGAGGTCTGTTTGAATATCCTCTAACTCAAAGACTCCCTTTCGTAAGCCTTCGTCAGCAGCGAATAAAATCCCTAAGGTTGATGCTGAAATCAAACCACCCGTAAAAATAGTTACTACTACAGCAGTATTTTTCGGACGAAGTTTAAAAAGTGAGAGGCGGGCTTTGCCAACTCGTGTGCCGATGCGATCGCCCACGGTGGCTATTACGCCTCCCAGAATTAAAATTGCGGCAATGAGGATGTATCCGGTGGTCATTTTTAGCTACCGAAATCCTTCCAGATACAGCCTACTACTTTTAAGCATTGCCTGGAAAGAAGTAAAGATTGGCAATAGCTGAAATTACTCAATTTTAGATTTACCTCTAGCTATTAGTGTGATTTTTCAAAACACAACCTGTGCCGACTCCCCTTCTTTCAATTGCATTTATGTAAACTGCCTACTTAAAGTAACAGGTTTATGCACAGTAATCTTCTTTTTGTGGATAGAAATCATCTTTTTTTCACGCAAATCTCCCAGTAGCCTGGTTACAGTTACACGAGTTGAACCAATTGCCTCAGCGATCGCTTGATGAGATAACTTCAAATCAATAGTGATCCCATCTGCACAAGGAACCCCAAAATCTCGGCAAAGAATTAACAAAAAACTCACCAACCTAGAACCCATATCTCGGTGGGCGAGAGTTTCAATCATCATCTCTGTCTGTAAAATCCGCGAAGATAGACCCCGCAGCATTAACATTGATAATTCGGGATTTTCCTTGAGTGCTTGCTCCACCTGTTCAATTGGCGCTGACAGTAATTCCGCAGGAGTAAATGCAACCGCATGGTAAAACCGATCCGACTTATTTCCTGTCAGCAATGACAATACACCAAAAACGCTATTTTCCCGCAGTAACGCTACCGTTATTTCCTCTCCTGCCTCGTACACCCTGGAAAGTTTAACAGCACCTTTCAAAAGAAAATAAACTCGTTCGGCAGGATCGCCAGGAAAAAAGATCGTTTTATTGCGTTCAAAGGTTTCCACAACTGGCGGAAACGCCCCCGTCGCCATCTGACGAAATACATTTGCTAGGGCTTTATCTTGTGTCACGATCATCTCCCTTCCCCTACCCAATGCCGGAAAAACAAAAACTGATTACCTAAGAATACACCTGAAAAATGAATAAAGCACCGTCAACCTTTCTGTACTTTCCTATACTCAAACTAATCTCTTCATAACTCTTTGTTTATAATGATACATAATTGTTGATCCTTTCAGCTATTAGTTCTTGATAAGTAGTTTTAATAGCGGTATTAACGAGGTTTTTTAAAGAACAAATAAAGATATTCTCAAAATATCTTTATAAAAAATCAAGAATTTTGTCACAGAAAACACTCTTGCAATATTCATTTTTGTAAATCCTGTATAAAACAAAGACAAAACGTGCATCAGATTCTAGTATGCTCCTAATGATCGATCGCATTAACAATTTATATGCTAAATCTGACTGGAAAAAATGCTCTTGTTACAGGTATTGCCAATAACCGCTCCATCGCCTGGGGCATCGCCCAACAACTGCATAAAGCCGGGGCAAACCTGGGTATTACCTACCTGCCAGATGAACGCGGCAAAATGGAGACAAAAGTTGCCGAATTAGTAGAACCCCTCAATCCCAGCTTATTTCTTCCCTGTAATGTCCAAAACGACGAACAAATTCAATCTACCTTTGAAACAGTACGTGAAAAGTGGGGAAAGCTAGATATCCTTATTCACTGTCTGGCCTTTGCCAACAAAGACGATTTGACTGGAGATTTTAGCCAAACCTCTCGTTCTGGCTTTAACACCGCCTTAGAAATCAGCACCTACTCGCTGGTGCAGTTAAGTGGTGCAGCTAAACCTTTGATGACAGAGGGAGGTAGCATCGTTACCCTCACATATTTAGGCGGTGTCAAAGCAATTCCCAACTATAACGTCATGGGAGTTGCCAAAGCCGGGTTAGAAATGAGTGTGCGTTACCTGGCCGCCGAACTAGGTTCGCAAAATATCCGCGTCAATGCCATCTCCGCCGGCCCCATCCGCACCTTAGCATCTTCGGCAGTGGGTGGTATTTTGGATATGATTCATCATGTAGAGAAAGTAGCTCCCCTAAAACGCACCGTCACTCAGCTAGAAGTTGGCAACGCTGCGGCTTTCTTGTGTAGTGATTTGTCCAGTGGCATTACCGGACAAGTTCTCTATGTAGATGCAGGATATGAAATTATGGGAATGTAAGATAATTTGGGCATGGGGCATTGAGTATTAGTATTAGTAAAATTCTTGCCCATTCCCCATGCCCCATGCCCTATGCCCCATGCCCCACTCCCTATGCAAATAGTTAATTCAAACTACGACCAGTCAATTAAAGCCCCTCGGATTGCTAGCGTTCACCGCACCACTGGTGAAACTGATGTGCAGGTTACGATCAATTTGGATGGTAGAGGAACTTGCACGGCGACAACAGGCGTTCCATTTTTGGATCATATGTTGCATCAAATTGCCTCCCACGGGTTGATTGATCTAAATGTCCAAGCCAAGGGAGACTGGGAAATTGATGACCACCACACCAACGAAGATGTAGGCATTACCTTAGGGCAAGCTTTCAACCAAGCACTAGGCGACAGGAAAGGCATTGTCCGCTTTGGTAATTTCCTTGCACCACTGGATGAAGCTCTAGTTCAGGTGGCGCTAGACTTTTCTGGTCGTCCTCACCTCAGCTATGGCTTGCAAATTCCTACTCAACGTGTCGGAACCTATGACACCCAGTTAGTGCGAGAATTTTTTATGGCGTTAGTGAACCATAGCCAAATGACATTGCACATTCGGCAACTGGATGGCATTAATTCCCATCACATCATTGAAGCAACATTTAAGGCATTTGCGAGGGCAACGCGGCTGGCAGTAGAAATTGATCCCCGTCGTGCTGGCTTGATTCCCAGTTCTAAGGGCGTTCTATGAAAGAAGTCAAGCGCTTTCTGTGTTACTGGGGACTAGGGATTGAAGATTAGGGATTGGGAAGAGAATGAACATGAGGGATTGGACTACAGCTATCAAGGTAAGTCTAGATGAGACTGCAATTTCTATTCATTACTAGCTCAGAACTCGGAATTTCGACCTCTGAACTGGGAACTCCGACCTCTGAACTCGGAACTCCGACCTTTGAACGCGGAACTCCGACCT
>JBBSCU010000296.1:0-6050 GCA_038249935.1 Chroococcales cyanobacterium | reverse complement strand
TACCTTCGCCATTTTTTTGTAGGTTGGGTTGAGCGTTCGCGTAGCGTCCCGTAGGGAAGCAAAACCCAACGTATTTGTTGGGTTTCGTGCCTCAACCCAACCTACGAATCCAGGCATTTTTCGATTTGGCTAAGGTATTGTGATAGCTAAAGTCTTCTAAACAAGGCTGGAAAACAGTTTCAGTCCACTTGAGTAGACTTTCGCTATGAGCCTGAGATTTCAATCTCTGGCGGACGCACGGGTAAGCGCAAGATCCGAGCTAACTTCCCTTCGGAAGACTGGCGGCTCAACCTGATTTCATATAAATATTAAGCGATCGCTTTTACATATTTGCCCTTTTCATGACAAAGTGTAGGCGTAGGTGTAGCCCACCGCACGCATCGCTAAACGTAATTCTGTATAAATATAGTGGTATTAACTCAAAAAACTGGCCTTAATTAAAGCCAGTTTTTTGATTTTATTGCAAACTTCTAGCAAAGCTTACAGCCGAGCATTAACGGAACACACTTAAGAAGATATTATTAAGCTTTGTCGTTTAAATGTCAAGATTCTATGAAGTATTTCCTCAAAGTTTGCCATTAAATATCGCCACTTCCCTTAAATTCTCTGGCTGTGCTTCTAAACTCTGGTCAACAAAATGCTGATTCATCAGCGCCGGGACTTGTGATGCTTGAATCCGGCTGTGACGGGTTTTGTCTGGCATAACTAGGTTTGGCCCAGCTTTACAGTTTTTCATGCAGCCAGTGCCCTTGATTGTAACTTGGTCTTCTAAACCGCGATCGCTTAAAGCCGCCTCCAACGCCTGACAAACTGCTCTACCACCGCGTTTCATGCAATCAGACTTTTCACACACCAAAATCGTCGCTTTAGTCTTCGCTGATTTTACCTTGACATGATCAATAGATGGGGGTTCTTGTACTGGGGCGATCGTTTCAACTTTCCCTAGATCAGAATGCGCCGCCATGACACGTTCCGCTTTCAGTGTCACTTTGTCTTTTTTTATATCGTACTCTTTGTAACCAACAACTTGTAGCCAAGTACCTGGTTGTAACCGCAAATCAAAAGCAGCCCGTAAATGTTTGGCTAGTTTAATATAAGACTCACCCTCATGAGTCTCTAGCAGTAAGCCTTTGAGCTTATAGCCATCTTTAATAACAAAATTTATAAATCTGCCTTCAAGACAAAATTCTGATACTTCCATACTGTGAGATCCACCCATTTTTTTGACCTCCTTTTAACTAATACAAGCTATTCAGTGAGATATTTTCAGTCGCCGCCACAAATTAGAACTTTTTGTAACGACTTTTCCAGCAGCGCTCAAGAGTCCAAATCTGGTCTTGACGGGAGGCTGTAAATCGCCGAATTAAACTCCAAAGTTGAACAGCCGCCACAGGAGAGCTAATTTCAACTTTCAATGGCTGGTTAGGCGCACAACTACAGGGAATGTCTAACTCCTTTAGGCGTTGATAGATTTGCCAGCGATCTGCCCAATTCACATCTACAAGGTGGTTTATTTCTATTTCTGAACTAAATGATTTCAAGAGAATTGCCCTCAAAGTGCAACAAACTTGCAGTAACCACAGTGATTTAACTCCCTGCTTTTTGGAAATGTTAGGAATTTAGCCTTTCAACACCAGCATAGCTTAAGTGCAAACAATTCTCATTAATTTTGGAAAAAAAATCAAATCTTTGTAGCGATCGCATATTGAGAGAGAGGCAAGGAAGAAAATTCTACCCCGTCTTCCCCCACTCCTTGGGAAGTATCCACACTTAAGTTTCGATGTCAATAGATGTCAATAATAATGATAAATATATGCAGCTTGATGAGTGTGGCATGATTCAGCAAACAATAAACCTGAGAATTTTAGCCAGCAAAATACAAAATTTTGTTATGGCAAATCGGCTTGCTCTTAATTGTTAAAATGTTAATATGTAAAGAATAAGCAGTTAAAATCTATAACTGCTAAAGAACGAGGAGAACAATGTCTGAAACGCAAACTTTGTTACGGAATTTTGGTCATGTATATGACAATCCCGTGTTGCTGGATCACAGCGTAACTGCTCCAGTTACAGAAGGATTCAACGTTGTATTAGCTAGTTTCCAGGCACTATACTTACAGTACCAAAAGCATCATTTTGTAGTTGAAGGCTCAGAATTTTACTCTCTGCATGAGTTTTTTAACGAAAGCTACGACCAAGTACAAGACCATGTTCATGAAATTGGAGAACGCTTGGATGGACTAGGTGGTGTACCAGTAGCGACCTTCAGCAAGTTAGCAGAATTAACTTGTTTTGAGCAAGAATCTGAAGGCGTGTATTCCTCTCGTCAAATGGTAGAAAACGACCTAGCCGCAGAACAAGCCATTATTGGCGTAATTCGCCGCCAAGCTGCTCAGGCAGAGAGTTTAGGTGATCGAGGCACACGCTATCTGTACGAAAAGATTTTGTTGAAAACTGAGGAACGTGCTTATCATTTATCTCACTTCCTCGCTAAAGACAGCTTGACATTAGGGTTTGTCCAAGCTGCTCAAAGCTAAAATTCTCATCATCTAGATTTGTCTACCTAGACTGAAAGAAAAAGTTTGCAGCATTAGCTCTTAAAAAATTATAAAAAATGGCAGAGAACAGTATCCCTATTTCTCTGCCATTTTTAATCTAAGTAAACATATTCATCTAATATATTTAACGTTGAAAATAATTGGCAATTAGCTACTTAATAAATATTTATAGTTAAGAAATTTATTTGTGTTGAATAATCAGATAGATATATGCCAAAATAAATCACCATCTGTTGCAAAATCTCACCAACTTAAATAATAAATATTCGCAAAAGCTTTAGGAAATTGAGCATCACAATTAAATAAAATTAGGAATACAAAATAATTGTTGGGTATTGGGAATTGCTTATTTTCTTTGTCTGCTTTTCCCCACTCCCGAATCCCCACTCCTTCTCGATTAGAACTTACGCAAAAGTAGACGCTGTAGGGGCAATTCATGAATTGCCCCTACCTGAAAATAAGGGTTTCGGCTATTGTCTGCGTAAGTCCTGTCTATATCAAACTTAGAAAACTTAATAATAAAAAGGACGAGAGGGGGTAAAGACCCTTAAAATAATCAGGATTTGTATTCTCGTACTCCAAGACAACTACTATGCCCCGCCGTGACGACCTCCGAAAAATTCTGCTGTTAGGCTCTGGCCCAATTGTGATCGGACAAGCCTGTGAGTTTGACTACTCTGGCACTCAAGCCTGTAAAGCGCTGCGAGAAGAAGGCTATGAGGTGGTTTTGGTCAACTCCAACCCTGCAACGATTATGACCGACCCGGAAACAGCCGATCGCACTTACATTGAGCCGCTGACACCGGAATTGGTCGAAAAAGTCATTGAGAGAGAACGCCCTGATGCTCTACTACCAACGATGGGAGGACAAACAGCTCTCAACCTGGCTGTTGCTTTAGCCAAAAATGGGGTGTTGGAAAAATACGGCGTTGAGTTAATCGGCGCTAAACTACCAGCGATCGAAAAAGCCGAAGATCGAAAACTTTTCGGTCAGGCAATGGCCAGGATTGGCATAGCTGTGTGTCCCAGCGATACAGCCGAATCTTTGGCAGAAGCCAAAGTTGTTGCTCGTAAAATTGGTAGTTATCCCTTAATTATTCGTCCAGCTTTCACAATGGGTGGAAGCGGTGGCGGTATTGCCTACAACCAAGAAGAATTTGAAGAAATGGCACAGGTAGGTATAGATGCCAGTCCAGTTTCGCAAATTCTCATTGACCAGTCTTTACTTGGCTGGAAAGAATATGAGCTCGAAGTGATGCGTGATTTGGCAGATAATGTGGTGATTATCTGCTCCATCGAAAACCTTGACCCGATGGGCATCCACACCGGCGACTCCATTACCGTCGCTCCCGCGCAAACCCTTACTGATAAAGAATATCAAAGGCTGCGGGATATGGCAATTAAAATCATCCGCGAGATCGGTGTAGAAACTGGCGGTTCTAATATTCAGTTTGCCGTCAATCCGGTTAATGGCGATGTAGTTGTAATTGAGATGAACCCCCGTGTTTCCCGGAGTTCAGCTTTATCTTCCAAAGCCACGGGTTTCCCGATCGCCAAAATTGCCGCAAAATTGGCTGTAGGCTACACCCTGAATGAAATTCAAAATGACATCACCAAGAAAACTCCCGCATCCTTTGAGCCGACAATTGACTATGTGGTGACAAAAATCCCCCGCTTCGCCTTTGAAAAGTTTCCCGGTTCCGACCCAGTGCTGACAACCCAAATGAAGTCAGTCGGGGAAGCAATGGCAATTGGGCGGACATTCAACGAATCCTTCCAAAAGGCGCTGCGATCGCTCGAAACAGGACGCGCTGGTTGGGGTTGCGATAAAGCTGAGAAATTACCCAGTGGCGAACAAATTCGCGCTCAATTGCGAACACCTAACCCCGATCGCATTTTCACCGTGCGTCATGCCTTGCAGCAAGGAATGACTATTGAGGAAATCTACGAACTTACTGGTATTGACCGCTGGTTTTTGGATAAATTACAGCAACTTCTAGATGTCGAAAAATTCCTCAAGCGGACACCCTTGCAGCAATTGACAAAAGAGCAACTTTATGAAGTGAAACGGGACGGATATAGCGATCGCCAGATTGCCTATGCCACCAAAACCACCGAAGATGAAGTTCGCGCCTACCGCAAGTCACTAGGAATCATCCCAGTTTACAAAACTGTAGACACCTGCGCCGCTGAGTTTGAGGCTTTTACCCCCTACTACTATTCTACCTACGAAGAAGAAACAGAGGTTTTGCCAGCAACCAAGCCAAAAGTGTTGATTTTGGGTGGTGGCCCCAACCGCATTGGACAGGGAATTGAGTTTGATTATTGTTGTTGTCACGCCGCTTATGCCTTGAAGGAAGCGGGGTATGAGACGATTATGGTCAACTCCAACCCAGAGACAGTTTCCACAGATTACGATACCAGCGATCGCCTTTACTTTGAGCCGTTAACAAAAGAAGATGTTCTTAACATCATCGAAACGGAAAATCCAGTCGGGGTGATCATCCAGTTTGGCGGACAAACACCACTAAAATTAGCTCTTCCACTCCAGCAATTTCTCAGCACTCAGGACTCAGGACTCAGCACTAAAATTTGGGGTACATCACCCGATTCCATCGACATGGCAGAAAACCGGGAGCGGTTTGAAAAGATTCTCCAACAGTTGAATATTGCTCAACCGCCCAATGGTATCGCCCGTACTTACGAAGATGCGCTGATTGTCGCTAAACGGATTGGCTATCCGGTGGTAGTGCGTCCTAGCTATGTGTTAGGAGGACGAGCGATGGAAATCGTTTATTCCGATACAGAGTTAGAACGCTACATGAGTTTTGCGGTGCTAGTGGAACCAGAACACCCGATTTTGATTGATAAGTTTTTGGAAAATGCCATCGAAGTCGATGTCGATGCGATCGCTGATCATACAGGACGAGTAGTGATTGGTGGCATAATGGAACACATCGAACAAGCAGGGATTCACTCAGGAGATTCCGCTTGTTCCTTACCCACCATTTCCCTATCACCAGCAGTTCTTAATCAAATTCGCACTTGGACAGTGCAGCTAGCACAAGCGCTGTCAGTCGTAGGGTTGATGAATATTCAATTTGCCGTTGTTGGCGCAAGTGGCTATTCTCCCCAAGTTTACATTCTCGAAGCCAACCCCCGCGCCTCCCGCACAGTGCCGTTTGTATCTAAAGCAACAGGCGTACAGTTAGCGAAACTAGCATCCTTAATTATGTCAGGCAAAACCTTAGAGGAGCTACACTTCACCGAGGAAGTCATCCCAACCCACATTGCTGTAAAAGAAGCAGTATTACCCTTTAATAAATTCCCAGGAACTGATACAATATTAGGCCCAGAAATGCGATCCACTGGTGAGGTGATGGGGATTGACAGCGACTTTGGCCGGGCCTTTGCCAAAGCAGAATTAGGTGCTGGAGAGCGTTTACCACTAACGGGAACTGTATTTGTATCAATGAGCGATCGCGATAAAGC
>JBBSCU010000295.1:0-6073 GCA_038249935.1 Chroococcales cyanobacterium | reverse complement strand
TTATAGTCTATCATTGTCCTTCCCCTTCCTGGCTTGGAGGACTACTTTCAGGGATGGTCTTCGCTCACTGGCTGGCAATTTTTACCATTCCATCGGCTATTTTGGGTTCTATAGGACTCATTATTTCTTTAGTTCTAAAAGTTAATCCATCGCCAACAAAAGCAAATATTTCAGGAATACCAACTCCTGCTTTTTACCGCAGTCGTCGCCACAAAGTAATTGCAGGACTGTGTGTAGCAGTTGCACAGCGATGGAAATTACCAATTCAAGGAGTGCGGATTGTCACAGTTGCTTTAGCAGTGATCATACCTGGACTTATTTTGTTCCTATACCTTTTGTTTTGGTTGGCGTTACCACTTGAGCCACCAATGGAATCCAATTTAGTTAGTGATTGAAATACTGCAAAACTTTTATAGCTATATTTTAGTCAGATAAATTATGTTTTGAAAATGGTTTAAATCGCGTATAACTTGTATAAGTTCTACTAAAACCTTCCAAAGGTAGAGGTTATGTTGAACGAAATTTGTAAGAATTGAGTTTGTGGTGATAAAACTCAAGTTAGTATTCAATAAAAGCTTGATGAGGATGGAGCCAAATTCCAGAAATTAAACAATATTATAAGAAGCACCATGATATGCAAAAGCTCTCGACCATTGGCAAAGACTACCAAACCACTGAATATGTGCGCGGATTTCTCACCTGGAAAGATACTGCCAAAGTTGAAGCCACAGGAGGTGCTTATTGGGGTACTTTCGTCGGAGGTTTATTTGGCATTTTAGCAGGGGCTGGAGTGCTGTTTATTCCCGGAATAGCTCCTACATGATTATCGGTGCCGTGTCCCTACTTATTGGATAATTTATTTTTTGGTCTTCCTGTTACTTTTTCATAAGGATTTATCATGACGAATAAAATTGACATAAACAAATCTGTACCGCGTGAGCGATGGGGTGAATTTTTCGATCAATTCTCAAATGGTAATCGTGGACGACATATTTCGATCCAAATGATCAGTTCCGAACTCGGTGACGAAGAACTGATTCAGAACGCACCTTTGATGGCGATGGTTTACGATCGCCCTGGAAAGGGAGATGATTTGGTGATTGAAGTGGGTAAACATGAAGTAACCTATGCTCACACCATCGACTCACCAACTGAAGTTTTAACAGGACAGGACTCAAATGGTGTGATGATAGCGGTTTGGATTAGTGACGCTGTCGGTACAAAAACGTTGATCCAGTTACAAGCTAGTTGATCTGGTTGAATAATGCTGAGTTCAGCTTAAATAGCACCCAATATTTCATTAACCCGCAGGAATCAATATGTCTGAGATTGAAAACAAAGTGGTAATCATCACCGGAGCCAGCAGTGGGTTAGGTGAAGCCACCGCGAAGCGACTTGCTGCTAGTGGAGCCAAACTGATGCTGGCAGCCCGCCGCGAAGATCGGCTGAAAGAACTGGTTGCAGCGATCGCCAAATCGGGGGGGACTGCAACCTATCAAGTAACAGATGTGACAGACCGCGCCCAGGTGGAAGCCTTGGCAAAGGAAACTTTGAGTACATATAGCCGGATCGACGTACTAATCAATAATGCTGGTTTGATGCCCCTTTCTCCCCTCGACCAAGTAAAGGTAGAGGAGTGGGATCGGATGATCGATGTCAACATCAAGGGCGTTCTCTATGGGATTGCTGCCGTCTTGCCGATTATGCGTCAGCAAAAGTCTGGTCACGTCATTAACCTATCATCAGTGGCCGGACATAAGGTGTTTGCGGGGTCAGCAGTCTACTGTGCTACCAAGTACGCAGTGCGAGCGATCTCTGAAGGGTTGCGGCTAGAGTCAAATGGTGAAATCCGCTCAACTAATATTTCACCAGGAGCCGTTGCTACTGAGTTAACCACCACCATTAGCGATAAAGATACAGCAGCGACAATGAATGAATTTTATGCGATCGCCATTGATGCAGATGCTATTGCCCGTGCGATCGTTTATGCCATTGAGCAGCCCGGTGATGTTGATGTGAATGAAATCATCATCCGGCCGACACGTCAAGAACTTTAGATTTAGGCTGACAAAAGACGTAAGACACAATTAAACCAAGCTTTGCAGGGACTTAGTATGTAGGGTGTGTTAGCGGAGCGTAACGCACCATTCCAAGTTAAATAAGAATTGCACGTTATTAAATTTGCGTTCCTTAGTATGTAGGGTGTGTTAGAATTAAGTTCGTAACGCACCATTATCAAGGGTTTGGTGCGTTAGCCAGAGGCATAACGCACCCTACTTATATTTCAAAAATCAAATATGAGTCCTGTCTTTATCCTTATCGTCTCATCCTACCTGTAGCTACATCTGCCTTGTACGACCTTCAACGATTTGATAGAGTTTGTCTTCAAACTTTTGCATACACGCCGACCAATCAAAGTCTAGTATAGAAGGTCGAGCGTACCGAGTCATGTCTGCTTTCAAATCGGGATTTTCTAGAATCGCAATCACTTTTTGCGCGAAATCTGTAGGATTGTTAGGTTGGGCAAGAAAGCCGTTGCGACCAGGATATACTTGTTCTGAGGTTGAAGGGGCAACAACAGCCACCACAGGGGTTCCAGACGCTAGTGCTTCGTTATTTGTAGTGCAGAAGTTTTCGGTGATTGAGGGATTGACAAAGACATCTGCTCTAGCAAACCAACCTAGAAGTTCTGTACCGTGAGACTCGCCCCAGATGGTAATACCAGATGCAAACTTTTGGGCACGCTGACGGATCTCTGCATCCAGAGGTCCACTACCAATAATCACCAGATGGACATCAGGAATTTTGGCAGCAATCAACGGAAATATATCAAGCAGTTGGTTAACATTCTTCTCAGGAGTGATGCGTCCGACAAACAAAATAGTCGGTCGGTTGTCATTAGGAATCGGATCGTAACAGATGTTTCGCGGGTGAAATTTTTCGCAATCGATGCCTTGATAGGGGACATATTCGGCTCGTTGGCATTGCAATTCTTTGTATTTAGTCAGTTGTTCTTTAGAGGAGAAATAATTAAAGTCATAAGACTCACTAAACTGCTTAACTATAGCGGGAACAATGGGACGAACCAAGCTAAAGAACCAATCTCCAAAATAATATTTGATATACGCAACGATGTCAGTATGAAAGAGTGATATTGTTGGGGTTCCGGTTCGTCTTGCGTATTTAGTGGCAATGGGGCGACCATAACCTTGCAAGAAAAATGAGTATAAACCTCTCATTTGCGCCGCTTCTTCAACTATTATAATGTCAGGCTGAAACTTCTCCAGTAACTTGGTATCGCTCCAATGTCGATAGTGCAATGGTTGAGGAAGAGATTTGTAAAATAGCAGTGGTTGTGTAGGGAATGCGTAAGCAGAGAAGTTGGGGAAAGATTGAATTTCATTGAGTCCTGGCATGGGGCGATCGCCTACATTTTTAGGATAGCGATCGTTGATCTGCGGATGGATTAGAAAAACCTCATGTCCCTGCTCCAGCAGCCAACGAACCCGTTGGTGTACTGCAACAGAAACCCCAGTTAAGAAAGGAGCGTACAATCCTGTAAATAGAGCAATGCGAAGTGGTTGTTTAGTCATATAAAAAGGGAATATTTTACGAAAATATTGATTGTGAATTTAGGACTTACGCAGAAAATATTTCATTACCAATTATTCAAAGAGAAACTTTGCTATCAATCGGCTGATCCAACCATTGATAAGGGCGATATTCGATTAGCCGGACGTTCCAAGGACCTTGCACTCGATAGCTGACACCGCGCCAAGTCACTGTTGAAATCCACAATGAAGATAGCATCGCCAACCCATAAACCCACTGTGTTAAGGGAATCCCAATCAACATTTTGATGATTGTCGTAATTGATAATTTAGCGATCGCTTGATCGTTAGAGCGAACCACTCGCTGTATCTCTAATTCCAACACGAGCATTATTAAGAGTAATCCCACAGTGTAGACACCATAGCAGCCTAATAAGAGAGATGCAGCTTCCCATTTTGCCTCTAACAACGACTCTAGAACTAACATCACAACTGTAGTAGGAAACAAAATGCTAGAAACAGCTTCACTAACTAAAGCTAACCAACGTGGGTGATAAAGTCGAGAATAAAGTATGAGGCGCTTGAGATAGTCTATTAAGTTGAATAAATCAGTTTCTTCACGATTTACTGTCAACAGCGAAGGCACAAACTTTACCTGCAATCCATGTTTTTTTAAGACATCGTGCATCATAAAATCTTCGCCTAAAGCTTGTCCCCATTTATCTAGCAGTTCTGTTTGGCGAAGCACTTCTGTCTTCACAGCCAAAGTTCCACCCCAAGGAATCTGGAAGATAAACATCTGCACTACTGTAGATACATTACCGATGTAGCGTACTAAAGATCCCCAATAGTTACCTGTAGGCACATACCAACGATTACCCGTTGTTGCTCCCACTTTGGCATCGCTGAGAGGACTAACTAATTCTCGTAGCCAATTCACATGGACTATGGTATCAGCATCTACTAAAGCCACCACTTTGTAGGAATCATCCAACTCACGGACAGCTTGCACTAAAGAACTGCATTTGAGACTACAATTGTTGCGGACTATTCTCAAAGGGCTGATTTGAACGTTAGTCGCTTCTTGCTCTGTGATGGTTTCGCTGGCAATTCTCCAAGCGGGATCTTCGTGACTATCAACGATCAACTTTAAATCATACTGTGGATAGTTTTGATTTAGGAGCGATCGCAAACATCTTGGCAAAAACGGATCAGCGCCGCGTAAGCAAAGAATCACTGCTGTTTTAGGTAACTGCTCATCTGGTAATAAGTTTTTTTTAGATGAGCGCAGATACCATATAAACACAAGCGTTAAACACACCTGAATCACCAACCAACCCATCAAAGACTTAGAGAGAAATATCGCCAAATCTTCCATTAAATTTTTAATCTCCGCTAGAATCTCGGCTTGCTTGTATGTAGGTGCGATCTAAACCGTAATTCTGAAGAATTGGGCATGGGGCATGGGGCATTAAATATTAGTTATTCTTTCTCCCTCATCTCCCATTCCCCAATTCCTTTATGAATCCAGCGAATATTTCATGATGATGTTGACTGTTGTATTTTTGTTCATAACAAAACTGGCATCACGAAACTTTGGCGCACCTGTTTGGATGGACACAGTTGGATTTTTGGAAATCCCAAAACCTTCTTGAGGAATACCGAAAAAGTCTTTGTTGAGTTTGCGATCGCCATTCTGATCATCCACTACTGCGATCGCATAAGTTCCAGGCTTTAAACCGGAAAATTCTTTTTTTATATAACTGCCTGTAATCTTAACGCAGCCACTTTTACCTTCACTAGTATTACTCATCGGGAATCCTCGTTCACCTGCGTAAACTCGGAAGCAAATCTCACCTTTTTGGTGCTGTATTCCATTTACCACAACGCTTAGTGTTGCAGTTGGTTCTGCATTCACTGTTTTAGCAAAGCTGATGCTCACTAAAGTAGCAAGTAAAACATGACAAGATAGTTTCAGCATAATTGTGTAGTGAAGAATGAGTGATTTTGGACTATTTCATCAAGCTTTGGATATCTGTTTTTTGCAGCCATTCATGTGTTCGCTGCATTCCTTCTTCTAAGTCAATTGTTGGTTTATAATTTAACAGAGTTTGTGCTTTGACAATAGAACAAGCGTAAGGACGAGTCATAAAATCTATAGACTCTGGTAAAATATCAACTTTTTTGCGAAAAAGTTTTTGTCCTTGAACACGTAGCTTTAGAAACAACTTGATTTCATCTTTCGGTAATGAAAGGGGTGCTTGTAAACCTTCCATTGCTGCTACACGCAAAAAATACTCTTTCCACGAAGTTTCTTGTCCGTCGGTGATATTAAATATTTCACCGTAGGTTTCTTTTTCTATCGCTAGAAAGATGCCATCAATCAGGTTATCTATATATACATGATTGATTACTCCTTTACCATCGTTGGCACAGGCAAATAATTTTTGACGCATCATCAGAATTGGTCTGACTATCCAAGGAATACTTCCTGGTCCGTAAACATCTCCGGCTCGAATAAC
>JBBSCU010000294.1:0-6138 GCA_038249935.1 Chroococcales cyanobacterium | reverse complement strand
TGAAATAGCTTCAACGTTAGTAGTGCCATTCCACCGACGTACGGAATCGTTCCGAACCAACCCAGGTTTATCAAAGTTGTTAGAACTGCACTATCAAACCCACCTCCTCCAATCCCGTCCCCCATAACGTTGGTTAGCGCTCTACCTAAATTTTCTTCATAGTTGCCTTGACGGATCTTGGCACTGTTATCGTTTTGTGGGTCTGACAGGGATGAAACTCGTTCAGAAATCACGTTTGAAAATGGCTCAATCGTTGCTAGAGGAACGACACATATCGTCATCACCAAAACTGTAACCAATAATCGCATCTGAAATTTGGGATTGAGAGAACCGAGCATTGCTAGCAGCCCTGCCACCCAACCCAACCAGGCAGACCGCACCTGTGTCAACAAAAACGATAGATATCCGCCAGCTGATGCTACAAAACTAACTGGAGACTGAACACTAAACAATAGCAGTAGCCCAGCAGTCATAACTGCCGCAAATGGCTCTGGCGAACTCATGGTGCTCCAAACTCGCATTCCCAGAGGTTCTGGGCTTCCGGCACTGACAATTGCGGCATTGGTCAACCAAAATCGTTCCCACTCTGGAGCAATCAAAAATTGGATGACTCCGTAAACCCCCATCACGACTGTCCCCCATACAAAGGTGCGCTCCAAGTTTTGACGATAGCTAGGGTACTCTCGCCAGTTTACAAATAGATGGAACCCAAATAAAACAGGCGGAAGCCAATCCAAAAAGCCAAGGACAGCAGCTTGTATGGACTTGTTAACTGCTCCAATTGAAAAGCCATATACAGTAGCGACTATCGCCAATATAAAAGGCATTCCACCCTGACGAGAAGCATTGGGCAGATGTTTTCTAAGCGTTACCAGGGTTACTAGGGTCACCAAGTAGGGAGCAAGCAGAATAGGGCTGGGATCTGTAAAACCACCTCCACGAAAATCGGCTAAGCGCCGAACTAAAGGAGCCAAGAACCATATCCACCAGCAAAAACCGGTGTAGAGCAATGGTGCCCGAAAGTACAGGAGCACGCCGACTAAAAAGGCACCCGCTGGAAAAAAATAATTCAGGATTTTGCCTGCTCCTGCTACTACCAGTAGTACTGTGAAAATTGCCAGCCCTATTATTGCCGTCCAAGCTAGTGCAGGTTGCAGGTTAAGCCGAAATCCTCGTTTTGGAGTTGTTCCTGCGATCGCTCTCATTTCACCTGTATTGCACCGCTTATTGAACCCTTCAAAGCAAGCCTATTTTTCCTGCTATTAACAATTACCCTGTAGCCCCCCGTCCTCCGGAAATTAATCGACATAAAGTGGGCAACTGCCACCATAAAATCAAGGTTAGTGAGATAGCTAGCGCCAGACTCATTAAATACTGGACGAGAAATAAATGCAAATATTTTAAGCCAATAATCATCAAAGCTTTCGCCGAACTAATTCCTCAAACAGTTCTAAATAACTCTGCGCTTTACCACTCCAGCTATGATGTTCGGCGATCGCCCGTGCAGCCTGTCCCATCCGTTTGCGCTGATCAACATTTTGAGTCAAATAAAGGAGTGCCTGGGCTAATGCACCACCGTCCTCCGGGTCAGGTAGCACAATTCCACAATCAGGCGTAACCACTTCTGCAGCTCCCGCATTCGCAGTTATAATTACCGGCAATCCTGAGGCCATCGCCTCCGTTACCACCATGCCAAACGGCTCATAGCGGGATGGAAACACAAAAAAATCTGCGGCTCTCATCACTTCAGGTAAATCTCTGCGGTAGCCCAAAAAGTGAACGCGATCGCCCAAATTCAATTTTTCTGTCAGTTGAGGATAGGTGCTTCCAGTGGTGTTCCCCACTACTGCTAAATGCAACTGCGGCAACTGCCTCATTGCTTGCAGCAGCGTATCTAAGTTTTTACGATTGGTGCGAATATCTCCGGCAAACAGGGCGAGTGGTTTTCCTAATGGCAAGTTGAGAGACTGGCGATCGCCTGCTCCTGGAGAAAATTCATCTAAATCAACACCATTCAAAATGACTCTAATAGCGTCCTCTGGAATACCAATGTCGATTAATTCCTGTTTGACTTTTTCAGATACTGCTAAGACTACTGTGGTACGCCGCAAAATTGCTTTTTCCCGAGAGGCATTCAGGTAAGTGTAAAACCACTGATACACCCCGTACAAATCCCGCCGTTGATGGATAATATGGGCGGGCGATCGTAGCCAAGAACTATGGACAAAATGCACCATGTTAATGTCAGCAGCAGCATTGGTACTACCGCCATTCACTTGCACCAGGTCAAACTCTGAGCGATGTGTGTGTAACCAAGCGGCAACCCAACGGGAAAAAACCATGTTGCTTAGCAATTGAGTTGGAAATTGTTTCACTGAAACAGGTATCCAACGAATGTTTTTCTGCTGCTGCAGGTCTGGAGCAAGGCTATCTGCAACGATCGTTACCTGATGCCCCTGATGAACTGCCTCACATACAAGCTCATAGTTCACCCGTCCTTGTCCATCACCCTTCAACACGCTACGCGTTACGATGCAAAGCTTCATAGAATAGTCGCTCCAGAAAACTGTGGGAGTTAATTAGCAGCCCGTTGTTTCAGTAATCTGACTAAAGAAGTGGGTAAGACACGATTGATTAAGTGTTGCCTCTTGACGATGTCGATAATGTCCCAACCAAAGAAGCGAGCATTATCAGAAACACTCTCTAACAAATGCAGCACATCCGCCCATTTTTTTTGCCCAAGCTGCTCTTTGATTGATAGAGATAACGATAGGGTCTTGAGTTCGTAAAGCCTTCTAATTTCCTCGTCAAAGTTTAGGAGAGACATTTGGTGTAACACCGCCTCCACACTATCCAAACTTCGCTGAAGTTTATGCTGATCTGCTGCTTTATTACGAGAGAAGTTTGAGGTATGGATGCGCCAAATAGAAAGGGGTTCCTCTAGCAGAAATGAATACCCCTGATTTAGCGTTGTTAACAGCAGATATTCGTCCATGTACATGTCAACTTCCTTAGGAATCGGTAGATGCTTCAAGACATCAGCACGAGCGGCAAACGTTGAGCCCCCCCCAAAAAGAATTCGTCTTCGGTAAAAGAAGGACAATAATTTTTTGCCTGAAATCTTTTGTTCTAAGATTTCCTTTGGAATATCCTCGCTATTTTTTGTATCAGTATCAACGTTCCAAAAAATAGCAGGGTGAGCAACATGAGTTAGCTCCGGATCAGACTCAAAGCAGGCAACAATTTTTTTTAACTTACTGGGTAGAAAATAGTCATCCGCATCTAGGTTGAAGATGTAGCGTCCATGAGTATTTTCAATCCCAACCCTTGTCGCATATGCTTTCCCAGAATTTTGCTGGCGAATGTAGCTTACGCGATCGCTGTAAGCTTTGATTCGTTCCTCCGTATCATCTGTAGAGCCATCATCTACTACCACGATTTCAACCTCATCTTGAGGAAAATCGGAGTTTACAACACTTTCAATTGCTTCGCCAATTAACGACCCATAATTATAGGTCGGAATAATGACACTGACAGTAGGATCTGGTTTCATAAAAGACACACGAAAGAGTATTCAAGTAGTCTCCAATTGCTTATTCAAAATAAAGTGTTTGAATCCGGATACTTTGTTAAGCAGTGCTAATTTAGAATTTTCTTGTTACTCAAAAAGGTATCGAGCAAATACTTTAGCTTGCACAAATGAATTGTGCGTTTGATACCAACTATAGGCATTGGTAGCGATCGCCTGTAAATCATGAATCCTTATACCATCATTGGGCTGGATAGGCGACCAATAATGAATTCCCGCTTCCACACCTTCCGTAGACGAGAGACTATATTGATGAGTAACAGGTAGCAATCCGTGGGCACAGTATGCCGCAAAAATTCCTGACTTAGGCAAACGATTTAGATCGTAATTTACAAACCCGGCAATGGAGGTTGACAGTATTTTACTAATTTCTGAGGCAGGAAGTTGTCCCATTTCAGTAATAGGAATTCCATCTAAGGATGAAAGTTCAAATCCTACTGCTGGACCGATATCAAAAATTTTTTCAATAGATAGCTGCTGACAAATCTGAGTAAGTATAGATTTAGACTGTTGATAAGCTCGTGCCCTACTAGCGGGGCGGCCAAAAATAACCAAATGTTTTTTACGTTCTGCTAAAGTAAGGGGGCTAGCGATTTCGCCAACGTTCGAGATAATAGGTAGAACCGGAATCTGGGAATGTTTTCCCTGGCTAAATTGATGAAGTGTCGCTGCGTATTTCTGACAACTAGTAAGACAGCGATCGCTTACTTGAGATAGCTGAATTGCTAGCCGTTTTTGTAACCAGCAAAACCAAAAATCGGAATTCCAGATCGGTTCGCCCGGTGCATAAATCTCGTGAAACATAGTGACCAGCCGACTGCTAGGCGTATTCGCTTTCCAGATCTTTAAAGCCTGAATTAGCCAAATTGGACTGCCTCCCCGTTTCATATATCCGTGCCCTACGTAGTGCAATAAGATGGTTGTAGGACATGGATGGATGGTATTCAATACGGCAAGTAGATTTTTACTTGATCGAACTGGTACTTGATGAACTGGAAAGCCCTCTATCTCTGTGGCATCATTCCATTTTGGATCACCTACGATGAAGTGGGTTGTAATCTGAAAGTCTTGCCGGAGTTGGTGAGCTAAACGCAGGGCATAGTCTCCTACTCCATCCACTATCGGGTGCAGCCGAGGGGCGATCGCAACAATTGTTTGAGGATTATTCACCACCTAAACTCCCTTAAAAATTTTTCTAGAAAAGTTGTAGATATAGCCTAATCCATTCATTACCTGCCTTAATATTTTGGGTGGCGGAGAAATAGGAGACTCTGGAATCGGTGAAATGTCTTTAGATTTGGCATATTGGCGACAAGCTTCCCAATCAAAATTCCATATATCTTCTAGCCAAAAACGACGAAATCCATACTGAGAAAAGTACTTCAGTACCTCAAAGTCGTACCAGTAGTAGTGCTCACAGCGGATAGTGCGCATATCAATTCCAAGCATTTCCCACCCTGCTAACCACTCTGGCTGAAAAGAAGACACAACGCCATTTTTAGTCCAATCAATATTGGCAGCATAGCCATTTCGTCTCAACAGTAGATGGCGCGTTTTTAGAACAGTTTCGACAACGCTGTAAAATCTTACCTTCGCCGTTTGTCCACTGCTTCTGATATAGCCATAGTGCAGCACTTTCACATCATGAATATGTAAACGTGGCGCATAGTCTGGCATAGGAATGCGAATACTATGAATTTTTTTGGGTTTGTGCTCTACACCATCATCTACATAACCTAGGGGCCAGGGGGTGGTGTAGCGAATACATTGATCTGGAGTTTGATAAAGGTCTGGTTTTTCAAAGCAAAGGACGGTGCCCGGTTCTGCCCGTAACATGGTTTGCCAACCAAGAGTTTGGGCGGAGTTAGCGGCGAGTATTTCATCCGCATCTAATGCCAAAATAATTTTGGGATCAGGAATTAGTTCCCTTGCAGTTTGAATCAGTAATAATTGCCGTTCTGCTTCGTTAAATTGCCCTGATTTGTTTTCAATCAGAATCACCTTGGAGAATTTTTTGCAAATTGCAACGCTGCTATCAGTAGAATTCTGGTCTGCAATAATAATGTGATCCGCGAACTGGCTCGTTACAGAAAGAAACCTTTCCAGAATCCAGGCTTCGTTCTTGACTGGAGTAATAACAACAATTTTGGGACTCTGGCTACTCATATTGTTAATCCTATGCTGAAGCAAAAAAATGAAAATAACAAAGTAGAGAGTAGAAGAAAAGATTGATGGACTAAGCGATCACCCCTAGTTGAGTCGAATATCTCTGGCAAACCTAACTTTTTCTTAGTTTCTGTCTTAAAAACTGCACATCTTCTCTGTTAATCAGTAATCCGGGTGATGGCACTTTCAAAATAAATGGAAAACATAGCAACACAAAACCCATCCGAAATAGGGTTGTTCCCAGTAATGCTAAGCCCGCACCATTGATTCCAAACCTGGGTATCAGGAAGATGAGCAGCGGAACATTTAAAGCTAATCCCACACCTTGAAGCACCGTTACTACACCTGGTCGTCCGAGACCCATAAATGCTTGCGCTAAAACC
>JBBSCU010000293.1:0-6173 GCA_038249935.1 Chroococcales cyanobacterium | reverse complement strand
AACGACACGCTCAATGGTGGTGCAGGTAACGACTTGCTCAACGGCGGCACGGGCAACGACTCGCTCATCGGCGGCACAGGTAACGATATCCTCAACGGCGGTGGAGACGGTCAAATTGATGTGTTAACGAGCGGTAGTTTGTTCGATCAAGATACTTTTGTACTGGGCACGGGAGGTATATTTGGCTCGATTCTCTATGACTCTGTAGGCAATGCTGATTTCGCTCGAATTACTGATTTTGACCTCATTGATTTTATCGGGGAACCTGCAAATGAGGTAGATCGAATCCAGCTTAGAGGGGCAGTAGCTGACTATCGGTTAGCAAATGGTGTTGTTGCAGGAGGATTTTTAGGAGTGGGTATTTTTGACAGAAACTCAACCATCAATCCATTTGATGATGATCTGATTGGTCTTGTCCAAGGAGTTACTACAGGCGGTGCTTTTGGGCAATTAAACCTTACCAACGCAACTCAGTTTGTGTTCGTATAATCCCTGTTTTGTCATTCTCGCACAACAATAATCGAAGCCAAATTCTGAGACTTTGATTTAATCCAGGTTTGAGGTTTGATTTTCTAACAGAAACTAAAATTTAAGATGATCTTTTCATTAAGGATCATCGAACAGTTGAGGGAGATGCAAACTAAGTTTACCGCTCCCTCTTTCTCTTTGAGATTGCCAAACCCAAAAATACCATTGCGATCGCAACTCAAAAATTGCCCTGTGACATAGAATACGGCTCAACTGAGCTTCGCCGAACGTCATAATATACTTTTGCTACCGATAAGAGGACTTTTTAAACATCCTCTAAGCCCCTTGTTCTATACAAGCTCACAGGTAATCAGTATTAGTATCTACTACTCCGAAAAAGTAGAATGTCTATTACTTCACCCACTATCAAACCCAATATCGCTAGGACTGTTAAAACCCAAAATGAATCTACTTTGTTGTAACCAGAAAAGCGCATTTCCAAATCAGCTAAAAGCGTAGTTGCTAAGGGGATAATAAATAGCTGGAATAATATTGACCAAGTTGCTATGAAAGCAATTGATATACTTAAAAATAATATGACAACTAAGGTTTTAGAACCAAATTCAACTAAACACTCTAACCAAGAAATACTCTTCCGCACTACAGCTATAACTATAGCAGCTATAAAAGCTCCAACCAACCAAATAATATGATGAGCAGCAAGATACCATCCTAGCAGAGTGTAAGCCAGCCAGAGTAATACTAAAGGCTTCAAAGGAATACTGTTAAAAAATTCCACATTCATAGTATTAAGGCTTTTATAACTGCCAAGTTAATGTCTTAATTGTAGTAAAAAATGCTTATTAATCTAACTTCTATACTTACCAACTTTACTCAGGATATTCCTCTATCTACAGGGTAAATTTTAGGACATACTTATAACAATCCTAAATCATTCGTGAACAACAACATTCCCGACTTCTCTAAGAAGTCGGAAATCTGAGCTTTAAGCATCTATAGCAGTTCTCGTTTACGTGAGGTACACCCGTAGGGGCCGTGCCCCTACACCTTGGGATATAACGTTGTACCGCATCTGAATGGGAACCGCTATAAGGCTCAGACAATGTTTGCGTAAGGTTTTTGCAGCAGAAGAGTTGAATCTCAGCCAATACAGTTCGGTTAAGACTTGATCCCCCCAACCCCCTTAAAAAGGGGGGCTAAAAACGGCTCTATTTCCCCCCTTTTAAGGGGGACTAAGGGGGATCTTTAAAAACTATGTACCTTAACCGAACCGTATTGGAATCTCAGCTACTTTCCATGAAATTTAATGAATAGATGGCTACAATTCACCGTGTACAACTTTAACAACTGTCCATAATATCGTTGGATGTCTCAAGCTCATGGTAATATTATTTTACTGTCATAAAGATACTATTTTATACATCAAATTGCAACCATGCTGAAACAGCTAGTTAGGTGTTCTATCTCCAAAAAACAAAAAATTCTTCAACTCCCTAAGGAAATGAACAAAAGCGGCAATGTGCAAAGCACAGAGCTTTTGAAAGTCTGATTATATAAGCTACTAAATAGCTAAAAAAGCTCTTTTTTAGGAATCATGACAGCCAGTTAAGAAAGCATGAAACCCTCTTAAAATGGCAAAAAATTAGACAAGAGTAAATAGAAGAAATTTGGCGCGGTGTCAATTGTTTTTTGTATATATAAAAATATCAAAAAGCTAAATTTGTGTTGTCAATAAGACATAAGTATTGTGTGTTTTATTTAGATATTGATTTCTCTTTGTGGTTATTTACCTATATTAAGAGTCCTATTTGATTGGTGAAAAATTAGCCTACCCTTGACCAAATAAGGCAAACACTTAAATTTAACAAATGATTTAGGACTGCTAGATCAATCCTGATTTAGTAACGACTCGATTATTAACAACTTAAGTAAGAGTAACAGGAAAAACATGAATATTATTGTTCGTTTGTTTGGAGCGATCGCTTTCCAAGTATCTGCGTTGGCTGCGATGTCTAGTATTGCAATGTCTGATGACAAGCCCTTCCAGGAAACTTCTGCTGTTCCTCAACTGAAAGCAACACAGAGGATTTGCTCCTTAGATCCCATTGAAGATTTATTACCTCCACCACCAAGTAAGCCAAGTAATTCTTTGTTTTCTTACCTTGCCGAACAGGGTTTTACACAGAATCAAGAAGGTTCCTGGGTCTGTTATGCGAACGATCCTAAGAAAGAAGGGCGTTACTTTACTCTATTTAAGGTTAAACAAATTGATGGCAGGCTTATAGCAAGTTCTTTTTTAGATGAGGGCAGTCTGATTGAGGGGCAGGAAACCCGTAGCTTGGACTTCTTTATGATGCTGGTTGAGCGTCATATGAATACTAATCAAGAGAACCGTCAAGGTATACGTAAGTATTTAGAAGCCTTCGTTTCCTTAGTAAAGCAAGGAAAGATCAAACCCACACGTCGTGGGTTTCTTTTTGATCAACCGAACCGGGCATTGGTCTTATATCACAAACTCTCATCAGGAGAGCTTAAAGGTACAGGAATCACGGTCAACATTTATTTATCTAAGAGTTGAATTGGGGAGTGGGGACAAGGGAAACAACCAATGCCCAATTAAATTGCTGTCGTTTACTGGAGATGCATCTTGCCTAAATCAACTGTTCAAAGAATTGTGATGCCAAAGGTGGTTCGCTTTGCGACCATCGCCTTCTCATCTGTTGCAGTAGTACTTAATACATTTCAATCTGCTTCTGCACAGCTCAATATTGGACGCTATGGTGTCCAACAAGGACTGGAGTATGAGTATCTCCAGTATCAAATCAATAACCAGAATCTCAGTCAGATGCGAGTCATTCCTGGATGTAATGTCGGATTTGGTCTGAGCTGCAATAAAACTGGAACGGTAATCCAGCGATTACTCGAGTTAAACGGTGGGACTAACTATCAAAACCTGTTGATACGAGCAGCTGGTGGGGAAAAAAACTTCCAGAATTTCGCTAGCTTTTACGGTAACAATCCCAATCTCTCTGCGGTGCCTTTCGCCTCCTTTTGGAGAAACGAATCCCCCGCAATCATGGATAGTTCTCAATACCTTCTTGGACAACATTTTGGTCGTAACCCAGTAGAAGGACTCGGACTTGTAACCAAGCAGTTCTACTGGGCACCACACTCAGAAGCCAATAACTCTCTCAGTCTCCGTAATGGATTACTAGACTTGAAATTGTCATACGGACGACTGCTCTTTGAAGAAGCTTCAAAAATTTCCAACATTGAGCAACAGATTAAGTCTCTAGGTTTGCCGCCAGAGATGACGAATTTTTATTTAGGTAATATCTCTAAAGGCTTGGATGCGTTGAGTTCTGGAGATCACAACCAACTCCAAAAGAGGATTTTTGAAGTACTATCCTTTCCATACTCCGAAGATGGTGGAGAACTCGGACGCCCTAATAACGGGATTCCACAGGAATTGAATCAGCTCTTAGGAGAAGATATCGCAGGAGATATTTTGCTGAGTGACAATCCAGTAGGGTTGGAGGGAGAAGCAATCGGCTTCGATACTTTCCCTGGCTCTGTAGGAGATGTCTTAGTACAAGACAATCCTGATTCCTTTCCACTCTGGCCAATAATCGGAGTTGGGGGTCTTGGTTTAATGCTGCTTC
The DNA here is from genome assembly GCA_038249935.1 of Chroococcales cyanobacterium. Taxonomy (GTDB): domain Bacteria; phylum Cyanobacteriota; class Cyanobacteriia; order Cyanobacteriales; family Nostocaceae; genus Nostoc. The sequence goes on along the minus strand of JBBSCU010000293.1, from coordinate 2,022 downwards.
TATTACTGGATGGCGATAGTTCTTCAGGGGAGCCATCTATTTCTTCAGGAAATACACCTTTGTCTCTCAACAGTCAAGGCGAATGCGATCTGACTCCTCGTGGTAACGGTTCTGCTCACAGCCAGATTATCGAGATTCCGTGTAACGTTACTGTTACTCCTAAAACCACTACGGAAATGAAGAAGGTGGTGGAGCCATCAATCATTAAAGCGCTTCTATTGCTAATTGTTCTACTATGCCTAGTCCGTTATAAACAGCGGTCTTTAAAAATTCGTAATTCGTAATTCTTGCAGCAGTTTTCATTGATTTAAATCATATTTGCTGTATGGACACAGCACTTCCTGCTGCTATGAGGTACAGATACTTGGGATGCTATTAGTAGTCTGTCAAGCTAGTAATGAAAAGTTTGTAGTAAGCACTTTAGTGCTTAGAAAATAAGGACTGAAGTCCTTACTACGAACTTTCTTACCCATCAATTTAAACTTGACAGACTATTAACTGTCGGTTCGGAGACTTTTCCCAGAGAAAAATATTTTCTCAACGATAGAATGCGGTATTCAGACTCTGTAAACTTTTGAGAGTCTGACTGATTTTTTGGGAAATTTGTGCATTGGTCTTTTTTGTTGAGTTACTTGCGAATTTTCGCAATAGCGTGCGAAAAAATAGTACTAATGAATTACTTTTTGGCTCAAAAAATGACCGAACCGACAGATACTGTTGTATAAATCGCGTGATTTGCTCCAAACATTCAGCCTGTTGCTGGTTGAGTTGTTCGGACAGTGCAGGTATGATAACCGGACGACCAATAATTACTTGTAAATAATCTTCCAGTTCTGACAAAAGTGGGAATGATTTTAACAAGTTGGTTTTGACTGATTCTTGTTTATCTAGCGACAATTCCCAAGTGTTAAGTGAGAGAAACTGGTCAATTCGCTCTTGATAATCAACCAGTCCTGCCTCGTAATCAACTTTTAACTGATTCCGCAAACCGGGAGCGACATGATCTCTAATGTTGATTAGCTGACTCCAAACTAGAGGTGCAAGGTCTATGGGACAGACCCAATCGCCAGTATCAGCAGACATCCACTCCTGGACAGAAGCAATTTCTTGACGAAGTTGTGCAGCAGTTTCATCGAGCTTTTTGAATACTTTGATTCCGCGTAATCCAACTTCGGAATTTGTGACTTTAACGAGGTCTGATTCGATTTCAGACACTTCAGCTTTTAGCACATCTGCCCATTTAGGAGCAGCAGACTTTGTACTTTTCTTTAGCTGGATACGAAAGCGAATGCGGGTTTTATTGAGTTGTGAGAAATTGTGACGTTCAACTACTGCATCAGTTAGGAAATTTGCAGCAATAGGATTGTCAATTGCTTGCACCATGATTATTCACCTCGATCATTATTTTTCACTTTTGATTAAGCGAAGCTTTTCTTAGACCACAACCCGATAAGTTCCTATTTCTCGAACCATACAAGGCTGTCCTTTAATAGTTGCAATCTCTACTCTGTGGCTATTTCCCAATTTGTGAATGTCTGTGATAGCTCTATAGATTACTTTTGTAGAGCTATTTTGTAACCGAATATGTCTTTTAATGACTGGTGGTTTATGTATTGACATCGCTTAAAATAGCTGAAGTTGCTGTGAATTATCCTGTACCACAGGCTTTTTATAAACCATGCCTTCGACTTCATAGCAACGAGTCATAAGTTTGTTTCGATTTAGCCGGAAACTGGCTTTTTTCTTTTGATTCGGTAGAGGTGAAAATAGATACTGTGGATGTTGAATAGTACCTGTGTCACCCAGATATCTACAAAGCGTACCGTTGATTTGGTAAACTTTTGATGAGCTTAACAGTGTCGTGTCGTACACTTTAATCAAATTTGTTTCCATCTGATTAGTATTGAAATGTGTCATAATTTAGTGTTGAATCGATTTTTCTCTCCAGTCAGACTGATTGAATCTGACTGGAGAGTTTTTCATGTATAATGTGATTCTTCTTTCGTCAAGCAGCAACTTTTT
>JBBSCU010000292.1:0-6177 GCA_038249935.1 Chroococcales cyanobacterium | reverse complement strand
TACCTACGATCGCGGTATTATCCCGGCTGAAACAGCGGCTCGAATGGAAAGAGAAGGAGCTAATTACAAAACACTCCCCACAGAAGAGAAACAGGCAGGTTCCGCCACCAATGACCAAACCGATCCGGGCAGTGTACGCACCACTGACGGCTACACCGTGGACAAAGAAGGTTTGTTGAACAACTATGCAATTGAACCAGAAATGTACTACGAAGAACCGGGTGATGCACGCAAACAAGCAGCAGAAGATACTGCACAACGCATTGAAGAACTCGGAGAAATTAATCAGGATCAGGAAGGCAAGTTGACAGAAAAGGGTGACAAACGGGGTAGAGGGCCAGGAATAATTTAATTAACAACTATCGCTTTTTGCTGGGTGCAATTACACCAAAAAAAGTTAACAAGGCAGCTTATAGAGACGCAATAATATTGCGTCTCTACTTTTTGGGGCTAATATTTTGAGAAGTATTTTAACGTTAGTTCGACGACCTTAATCAAACATCCTCTTAGAACTATATCAATAAGCTGACACTATTGATAATCAACCTGAGCAACTCAAAACCTCACCTGCTAAGGCTTGTATCTTACCAGGCAAGGATTTTAGTTTAAGGTAGGGAGAGAGGTTCGTCGAAATCACTTTATGTTATGTGACGATGCGTGATAGCAAAGCCGTAAAATCCGGTTCAGATTTACTAGCGACTGAATCTTGAATTATTTATAGATAAATTATGAAATTGCTCAATCATAGTCTAAATATAATAGTTATCATCAAGAAAAGTATATACATTAAAGTTTATTCCTAAATCATAGTCTTGATATAATAGTTATCATAGAGAAAAAAATATATTAAAAGTTATTAGTAGAATTAAGGAAAACAGATAAAGTTTTACTTATACATTCAATATAATATTTATTTAATAATTATCGGTTAAAGATGAACCAATTTGGCTTGAAAGCCTGTAAACTGATATCAACAAGTAAATGATGCTTTGCGTCACACCAGCTTACAAAGGATAACTTTTTGTAAGCTTTTGCTAATAGGTGGTTGAAATAGTCATTGATGAAATAGCTACAATCACCTCACTAACTATAGCTTGATTAATCATTAATAGTGCAAGAAATATTATATTTTTCTTGCCTTAAATGTCATAGCTATAAGAAATAAAAACTGCATTCTAGGAGATATTATGACAGAATTTTTTAATCAATTTTCCCGTCGCAAATTTATTTTAACAGCCGGAGCGTCTAGTGGTGCTGTGTTACTTAAAGGCTGTTTGGGTAATCCTTCTGATAACCCCACTGGTGGAAGCACTCAAGCACAACCAACTGCTCAGTCGGCTGCTAATATTAGTCCTGAACAAACACCAGAAACTACTACAGTTAAGCTAGGATATATACCCATTGTCGAAGCTGCTCCTTTAATTATTGCTCAAGAAAAAGGCTTTTTTGCCAAGTATGGCATGACTGATGTTGGTCTTTCTAAACAAGCTTCTTGGGGTGCAGCCAGAGACAACGTAGAAATTGGTTCGGCGGGTGGCGGTATAGATGGTGGTCAATGGCAGATGCCAATGCCACATCTAATTACAGAAGGTTTAATTACCAAGGGAAATAAAAAAATTCCCATGTATATCTTATGTCAATTGATTACACATGGAAATGGAATTGCGATCGCAAACAAGCACAAAGGCAAAGGTATTAGTTTACAACTCGCTGGCGCTAAGTCTTTATTTAAAGAATTAAAATCTTCAACCCCCTTCACCGCTGCATTTACCTTTCCCCACGTCAACCAAGATTTATGGATTCGCTACTGGTTAGCAGCAGGTGGCTTAGATCCAGATGCAGATGTCAAATTGCTCACAGTACCTGCGGCGCAAACTGTGGCCAACATGAAAACAGGAACAATGGATGCCTTTAGTACAGGCGATCCTTGGCCTTATCGTCTGGTGCAAGAGAAAATTGGTTACATAGCAGCATTAACCGCAGAAATTTGGAAAAATCATCCTGAAGAATACCTCGCCATCAGAGGCGATTGGGTTGATAAAAATCCCAAGGCTACCAAAGCAATTTTAAAAGGAATTATGGAAGCCCAACAGTGGTTAGATAATTTTGATAATCGCAAAGAAGCGGCTCAAATTCTGGCTGGACGAAATTATTTCAATCTTTCTTCGCCAGAAATTCTGGCCGATCCATATCAAGGCAAATATGACATGGGTGATGGTCGCAAAATTGATGATAAATCAATGGCTGCTTACTACTGGAAAGATGAAAAAGGTAGTGTTTCCTATCCATATAAGAGTCACGATTTATGGTTCATAGTTGAAAATGTTCGTTGGGGATTTTTACCAAAAGATTACATTGAGAATAATGCTGCAAAAGCTAAAGAACTGATCAACAAAGTCAACCGTGAAGATATTTGGAAAGAAGCTGCCAAAGAAGCTGGGATTGCTGCTGCTGATATTCCTACAAATACATCTCGTGGTGTAGAAGAGTTTTTTGATGGCATCAAATTTGACCCCGAAAAACCAGAAGAATATTTGAAGAGTTTGAAAATCAAAAAGGTCACGATTTAGTCATTAGTCATTAGTCATTGGTCATTAGTCATTGGTCATTGGTCATTGGTCATTGGTCATTAGTCATTGGTCATTGGTCATTGGTCATTGGTCATTAGTCATTGGTCAAAAACAAATGAGTAAGGATAAATGACAACTGACAAATGACAAACAAGTAAAATTTGAGGACAGCACAGCATCATGACGATAGCCCAAAAACGCCCTGCAAACCCTAGATTGAGTAATAGCTTTATATCCGGTCTGCAAAAGCAACTTTCTGAACTGATACCACCAGCGATCGCGCTCGCCATCTTCCTGACAATTTGGCAACTATTTGCATTCACTCCTGGTGCAACATTACCAGGGCCAATACAGGTTATCCAAGACACTTGGGTTCTCATTCTCTGGCCATTTTATGACCGGGGTGGCCTTGATAAAGGTCTATTTTGGCAGATTCTCGCCAGTCTGCAACGGGTTGCTATAAGTTATACCTTAGCTGCGATCGTTGGTATTGGCTTGGGCGTTTTGATTGGGGTTAATAAAACGATGTCCAAGGCTTTAGATCCGATCATTCAACTACTGCGGACTGTACCACCTCTAGCTTGGGTACCAATTTCCTTAGCAGCTTTACGACAAAACGAACCCGCAGCCTTATTCGTAATTTTCATCACCGCCATTTGGCCGATCTTAATTAACACTGCCGTCGGCGTTACTCAAATTCCCGAAGATTACAACAACGTAGCCAAAGTTCTGCAACTAAATCGCAAAGACTATTTCATTAATATTTTGATTCCGGCGGCATTACCCTATATTTTTACTGGGTTGAGAATTGCGATCGGTTTAGCTTGGTTAGCGATTATCGCCGCCGAAATCGTCATGTCCGGTATTGTCGGAATCGGATTTTTTATCTGGGATGCCTATCAAAATAACAACGTCAGCGAAGTTATTTTAGCTCTAGTTTATATCGGCGTTGTCGGCTTAGTGCTAGATAAAATGATGGGTTGGCTGCAAAACAAGATTTTACCAGCAGAGCAAAAATAGTCATTAGTCATTGGTCATTGGTCATTTTTAAAAAGCTAAAAACTAATGACCACATACCAACGATAAAGGATAAAGGACAAAAAACAAATGACAAAAGACAAATGACAAAGGACAAATAAGTATGTTTGTAGCTGTTGAGCAAATTGACAAAGTTTTTAATCTTACTGGCGGTGGTCAATATATCGCCCTCAAAGGAATTGATCTGCAAATTAAAAAAGGGGAATTTGTTTCTCTGATTGGTCACTCCGGTTGTGGCAAATCCACTCTATTAAATATAATTGCAGGTTTGGATTTGCCAACTCAGGGTCTTGTCACCTTAGAAGGACAAAGAATCACCAAACCCGGCCCAGACAGAATGGTGGTGTTCCAAAATTATTCGCTATTACCTTGGCGGACAGTAAGAGAAAATATTGCCCTCGCCGTGGACTCGGTAATGAAGGGTTTATCCGCAAGCGATCGCAATGCCATTATCGAAAAACATATTGATATGGTGGGTTTGCGTACCCATGCAGACAAACAGCCAGGGATGTTATCAGGTGGACAAAAGCAACGAGTAGCGATCGCCCGCGCTTTAGCAATTCGTCCCAAGTTACTATTGTTAGATGAACCCTTTGGCGCATTAGATGCTTTGACTCGTGGAAATTTGCAAGAACAACTCATGCAAATCTGCGAAGAAAATGAAGTTACGGCTGTGATGGTAACTCATGATATAGACGAAGCCGTGCTGTTGTCTGACAGAATCGTGATGTTGACCAATGGCCCAGAATCCAAAATTGGCGACATTCTAGAAGTGGATATTCCCAGACCCCGCAAACGCATGGAAGTTGTAGAACATCCCAGTTACTACAGCTTGCGGAGTGAGATGATTTACTTCCTCAATCAGCAAAAACGCATTAAGAAAATTCGGTCTAGGAAAACTGCGGACATTGTTCGTCATGGGTTAGAAAAAGTTAACTTAGAAATTGGCTTTTTACCCCTTACCGCCTGTGCCCCCTTAGCCATTGCCAAAGAAAAAGGCTTTTTCACCAAGCATGGTTTAGATGAAGTTAACCTCGTGCGAGAAAGCAGCTGGCGAGGAATTGTCGATGGGATGACTGGCGGTTATTTGGATGCAGCCCAAATGCCTTCAGGGATGCCGATGTGGTTAACATTGGGAGGACATAACAACCAACCCTTGCCCATTGTCACTGCCCTGACCATGACTCGCAACGGTAACGCTATTACCTTGGCAAAACGCTTTTACGACCGGGGTGTACAAACATTATCCGACTTCAAAAGATATCTGCTTCACACCCGCGACCAACGCCACACAATGGGAGTAGTACATCCTGCATCCATGCACAATCTGCTGCTGCGTTACTGGCTAGCGGCTGGCGGGATTGACCCCGATGAAGATGTTGATATGAAGACCATTCCGCCAGCACAGATGGTAGCTGACTTGCAAGCCGGAAGCATCGATGGTTATTGCGTCGGCGAACCTTGGAACTACCGCGCTGCTGTCGAAGGTGTTGGCTTTACCATCGCCACCGATTTAGAAGTATGGCTAGGACACCCCGGTAAAGTTCTCGGTGTGCGAGAAAAATGGGCAGAAACTTATCCTAACAGCCACATTGCCTTAACTAAAGCTTTGCTAGAAGCTTGCCAATACTGTGCAAATCCTGAAAATGCCCAAGAGATTCGGCAGATTTTGGCTGGACGGGATTACGTCAGCACCGATTTAGAGTACATCCAACTCGAAAATCCTGATAGTCTCACTTGTAGCTTAGATCATCCATTGCGGGACTATGCTCATCACCAGTTTTATTCCGAGTCTGCTATCAACCGCCCTAGTCGCACCGAACAAATTTGGATTATGAGTCAATTAGCGCGTTGGGGTGACACTCCCTTTCCCCGAAATTGGGTAGAAGTTGTGGAACGGGTATGCCAAGTGCGTGTATTTAGCACTGCTGCACGAGAACTAGGTTTAGATATCAGCTACACCCGCCAACCCATCAAGTTGTTCGATGGCACAACTTTTAACGCCGATGACCCAATTGCCTATCTCAACAGCTTGCAAATTAAACGCGATTTCTCTGTTGCGGAAGTCATCCTTGATTCACCTACAAGAAGAGTAGCTTGAGCCAAATTTCAAGCAATAGTAATGGAAACTCGACAATAAGTTATTTAGGACTTATGCAAAAACTCTCTTAAACTTTTATTCCTTTGCATCTTTGGCGTTTTTTGCTGTGATACCATTTCACGAAAACCTTGATACACATAGATTTCTCGTAGGGGCATGGCAATGCCATGCCCCTACCAACGTATTTGTATCATTATTAAAGTGAAATGGTATGAGACGCTGCGCTTACTCCTGCAAAGAAGCAAGCAACACGTAGCGTCTTGTAAAAATAGCAGTTCATTTTTTTCTAATTTTGCATAAGTTCTGTCTTCAATACTCACAAATGAGCCTTTTAGCTCCGTCAACGAGCCTTTTAGCTCCGTCAACGAGCCTTTTAACTCCGTCAACGAGCCTTTTAACTCCGTCAACGAGCCTTTTAACTCCGTCAACGAGCCTTTTAACTCCGTCAACGAGCCTTTTAACTCCGTC
>JBBSCU010000291.1:0-6239 GCA_038249935.1 Chroococcales cyanobacterium | reverse complement strand
GGTGCGGGATTTTTATTAGCAAGAGCAATTTTATTTCCTGGTAAATATCGCCGTGGGGATGCACTAAAGTTCTATGGTTCTCAAGCAGTGCAGCTACTATTTGGGATTATACCAATGTTGATTATTGCTGGTGCGATCGAAGGCTTTTTTTCTCCTAACCCCAGCGTCCCCGATGCAATTAAATATTTGGCAGGAATGGGACTGTTTGTACTTTTGGTGCTGTATTGTAGTCGCAAGCAAACATGAAAAAATTTAGGTAACAGCGGATTGGTAAATTGAAAAAATATTTTAAAATAAGGTAAATGCTTTTCAATTAAGACTTCGGCAGTCAGAACTTAACTATTAATTATTTAAATTCAACTGAAATTTTTCATCAGCATATTTTTACTAAATTAATCTAGTAAATCAAATCTCAATAAGTAAAAATTAAACATATCTTAATCTTTCGTTAATTCATGTTTAACCATAAAAAATGTAGCTTATATTAACGCTGTAATTACAGCAGAAAAATATTCCTTTAATCTGAGGTAACATGATTTTTTCGACCACCATCTTGAATCGTGTCGTTGCTACTTCAGTAGTGACAGCTTCTATTGCACTTACTCCATTTTTTAGTGCGATCGCCCAAGCTCAAACGCTGAACGGTGCGGGAGCAACCTTTCCGGCTCCTCTTTACGAACGCTATGCTCGTGAAGTTAGAAAGAAATATCCAGACATGAGAATTAACTACCAAGCAATTGGTAGCGGTGGCGGTATTCGTCAAATTATTGCTGGAACCGTTGACTTTGGTGGTAGTGATGCTGCGATGAAAGATGATGAAATCGCTAAAGTCAAGAAAGGTGTAATTTTAGTACCCACAGCAGGCGGTGCTGTTTCTGTCGTTTACAATCTTCCGGGCGTTAGTGAACTCAAATTGTCCCGCAAGGTACTACCAGAAATTTTCTCAGGTCAAATTACCAATTGGAATGACGCGAAAATCAAAGCTGATAATCCAGGTGCAAATCTACCAAATCAAACAATTAAATTTGCTGTTCGCGCTGATAGTAGCGGTACAACTTTCATTTTCACTAACCACTTGAGTGCTATCAATGGTTATTTTAAAGGCAGAGTTGGAGCTACCACTGCTCCTAAATGGAATCTGCCAAACGTCCTCAAAGGCAAAGGTAATCCTGGCGTAGCTGCCTTAGTAGGTCGTACTTCTGGTTCTATTGGTTATGTAGAATATGGCTACGCTGTCCAAAATAACCTAAAATCAGCACTGGTACAAAACAAGAAAGGAGAATTTGTTGCTCCTTCTTTGCAATCTGCCAATGCAGCTTTGTCAACTGTGAGTTTCCCAGACAACTACCGCGTTTTCGTAGGAGATCCAGGACAGGGTTATCCCATTGTTGGTCTTACTTGGATGATGGTTTACAAAGAGTATGGTAATGCTGCTAAAGCTGATGCCATCAAGAAATGGATTAATTGGGTATTGAAAGACGGTCAACAGTATAATGATGACCTCAACTACACCAGAATTCCATCTTCTGTGGTAAACCGTGTACTTCAGACAGTGAATAGTACTGTCAAACCTTAATTTGTAGTCTTACTACTTTCTTCTTTTAGTTAGGATGGGCAAGCACAGCCCAGCCTACTGAATACTGCTCGGTTAAGGATTGTTAGCGTTAATCTTAGTGGAAATGCGAGATTTCACGTTTCTACTAAGATTTTAGGTTGGTGGATTTTCTAAACCGAGCAGTATTGTCACCCCACTGATACTAAAAAATCTATTTTATTGATTTGTAATGGCAAATTCATCTCATTCAAATCTAGATGATGAAAATCTCAATTTAACAGCTATCAGCGGCACAAATGTCTCGTTTGACCAAGCTTTTACACGGCTAGTATACTTTTTTGCCCTGATTACCGTTGCAGTCCTACTTGTAATGATTTGGGTAATTTTCTCGGAAGCTTTGCCAGCCATTAAGCAGTTTGGACTAGGGTTTTTGTGGAGTCAAGATTGGGATGCAGGTAATAAGATTTTTGGTGCACTACCTTATATTTATGGAACTTTAGTAAGTAGTGCGATCGCCATTTTATTAGCTGTACCAGTAGGAATTGCTATAGCCTTAGTGACCAGTGAAAATTTCTTACCTTTATCGCTGCGAACAATCTTATCATTTGTTGTAGAACTAATTGCCGCAATTCCCAGTGTAATCATTGGTTTGTGGGCTATTTTTATCTTTATTCCAGTTTTGGAACCTTTAGAAAATTGGCTAGGCAACACTTTTAGAATCATACCACTGTTTAATACCCAAGATGTTTCCGGCACAAATATGTTGACTGCCGGAATTATTCTAGCCATCATGATTCTGCCTACAATGGCAGCAATTACTCGTGATGTATTACTGGCTATACCTAAAGAATTACGTAGCGCATCTATGGCTTTGGGTGGTACCCGTTGGGAAACAATTTTTCGAGTCTTGCTACCAGCTGGATTTTCGGGAATAGTAAGTGCAGCAATGCTCGCCTTAGGACGGGCTTTGGGTGAAACAATGGCTGTGACTATGGTGATTGGTAACTCGGCTCAAATCAGTGCATCTTTACTCGATCCAGCTTATACAATTCCCTCTGTATTAGCTAATGAATTTGCAGAAGCCGAGCCGGGATTGCATATTGGTGCTTTAACCTATTTGGGATTGATTTTGTTTGGGTTAACTCTAGCTGTAAATATTGGTGCTGTGTTATTGCTAAAGTTTGTTGGCAGAAAAAATAAATAATCAGCAGATTTCCTTAAGGTTGGCATTGGGCATTGTAAATAAAACTTGTGAGAAATATGAGTAATTATATACAGTCGGAAAATGATGAATCTCTGGCGGCAGAATTATGCAGTCCTTTACCACCAGAGCGAGTCATATTTGCATATACAATGAATGCGATCGCTTTTGGTTTTACAGGAATAGCTCTCATTCCTTTATTCTCAATCTTGTGGGAAATTCTTGTCCGGGGAATATCTGGAATCAAACCCGAAATCTTTGTCAAAACAGTCATTGATAATGGGTTTGCCAATGCTATCCTGGGAACCATAATCATGGTTGGAATTGGTGCTGTCTTAAGCATTCCCACAGGGATAATGACAGGAATTTTCTTGGCTGAATTTGGTCAAACCAGCCCAATTGCTGGTATTGTTCGGTTTATCGCCAGTATTCTTACAGGTGTGCCTTCAATAGTTGTAGGTATATTCGCTTATGGTGTCATTGTTTTAGTAACTAAAAGTTTTAGTGCGATCGCAGGTGGTTTTGCTTTAGCCGTGATTATGCTACCTGTAATCGTACTCACAACTGAAGAATCTCTAAAACTTATTCCCATATCTCAACGCCTCGCCTCCGCTGCTTTGGGGGGAACTCGCTTCCAAACTACTTCTCGCATTGTTGTGGCTGCTGCAATCCCCGGAATTACTACAGGCATTTTATTAGCTGTAGCTCGTGCTGCTGGTGAAACAGCACCCTTAATTTTTACCGCTTTATTTAGTTTTGACTGGTCAGAAGGATTAGGATTATTAAATCCAACAGCCTCCTTACCAGTATTAATTTTTAACCTTTACAACGACCCCGACCCAGAAAAAAGCCAATTAGTATGGACGACTTCTATAGTTTTACTCAGCTTAATTTTATGTGTAAGTATTGTCTCGCGTTTAGTTATTAGACAGAGAAGAATAAAGTAGAAATAAACCTGGAGTCAGAATTGCTGAATGCTCCACTCATGTTCGCGCAGCGTCCCGTAGGGAAGGGATGAAGTAATAACCAGAAGAATATTTGAATTTTGTTTTGCCTACAATCGGCAAGGTTTTAAACCAATATTTATTAACTAGTCGGACTCCAATTCATTCTGAATTCTTCTTCATAAATTTTTGTTTTCTTTCGTACCTGTGGCAACTATGAATAACCTAATTCCAGCTATCCAAGTTAAAAATATCAGCTTTTATTATGGCACAACAAAGGCGATTGAAAAGGTGTCAATGGATATTTATAAGAACCATGTAACCGCAATTATTGGCCCTAGTGGTTGTGGTAAATCTACTTTTATCAAAATTCTTAATCGCATTGGCGAATTAGAAGGGCCTGTAAAAGTTGAAGGAGAAGTAGAATTTTTTGGTCAGAATATTTATGCTCCTCGTGTCAATTTAAATCGGTTACGCCGTCAAATTGGTATGGTATTCCAAAAACCGAATCCTTTTCCGATTAGCATTTACGAAAATGTTGCCTACGGCATGAAAATAGCAGGTAGGTATTCAAAAGTAGAATTAGATGAGATTGTCGAATCTGCACTCAAAAGCGCTGCTCTCTGGAATGAAGTCAAAGATAAGCTGAATAAATCAGCTTTAGGGCTTTCTGGTGGTCAACAACAAAGATTATGTATTGCCCGCGCTCTAGCAGTCAAGCCAAAAGTTATGCTGATGGATGAGCCTTGCTCGGCTCTTGACCCCATCGCTACCATGAAAGTTGAAGAACTGCTCCATAGTTTACAGTCTGAGTTGACAATTGCGATCGTTACCCACAATATGCAGCAAGCTGCTCGTGTCTCTGATTTTACGGCTTTCTTCAGCACCGATGAAAGTCGAATTGGTCAAATGGTTGAATTTGGCGCTACAGAGCAAATCTTTAATAACCCACTAGACGCCCGTACCCGCGACTACATTTCAGGGCGTTTCGGTTAAGGTATATCCTAACGTGACTTAATGATCTTTGTGGAACCATCTGATGCCAGAGGGTACTCATAAAATGCTGTATTAAAAAATTACTAATTCATATAGCTATTTTTAAGTCGAACCATACCAAATCCTTTTTAAAAGTAAAGGATGGTATATATGTCAAGATGCGAAAGGTAGATATAAGTGGGTATAAAAGTTTTGTAAAAGATAAGTTTTTTCCGATATAACCTAATAAAAACATATATTAACAGTGTATCTGCTGTCTAGCTACTATGTAGCTAGGTAATTTCCATGAATATCTCTTTTTCATAGTAACATAGTGAAACAGCACTCCTGATTTGTACTGTTTTACTTAGTTAAGTTTTGTTTTATACGTCTTGGGAATATGAGTAAATTAATTCCAGCCATCAGAGTGAAAAACTTCAGCTTCTATTACGACACTCAAAAGATAGTTGAAGGCGTGTCAATGGATATTTACCAAAACCAAGTCACGGCAATTATTGGTTCTAGTGGTTGTGGCAAGTCTACTTTTATTAAATCATTAAATCGCATGAGTGAATTAGAAGGAGATGCGAAAATTGAAGGAAGAGTAGAATTTTTTGGACAGAATATTTATGAGCGTCGTGTGAACTTAAATAGACTACGCCGCCAAATTAGTATGGTTTTTCCTAAGCCAAATCTTTTTCCCATGAGCGTTTACGATAACGTTGCCTATGGTGTGAAATTAATTGGATGGCATCCAAAAGTAGAATTAGATGGGATTGTTGAATCTGCCATCAAAGCTGCCGAACTTTGGGATGAAGTGAAAAATAAGCTACATAAATCTGCTTTAGAGCTTTCTGGTGGTCAACAACAAAGATTATGTATTGCCCGTGCTTTAGCAGTCAAACCAAACGTTCTTTTGATGGATGAACCTTGTTCGGGTCTTGATCCTATTGGTAGCATGAAAATTGAGCATCTGATCCATAATTTGCGCTCTGAGTTGACAATTGTGTTTGTTACTCATAATATGCAGCAAGTTACTCGCCTATCTGATTTTACAGCTTTTTTTGATAGTAATGAAAATCGCATTACTCAAATGATTGAATTTGGTACTACAAATAAAATCTTTACTAACCCCGTGGATTCTCGTACCCGTGACTACGTTTTCGCGCGTGTCAGTTGAAGTGTTTCTTAAATTCTAGCTATTCAGAGAACACCAGATGGTGCAAGCGGAAATCAGGGGTTAAATTTAATTTCCGCTTACTTTCAGTTCTTCTGGTGTTGGGCAATGCAAACTAATGTTAATAGTACTTTTTATAGTCATAATCAAAAGCAGCCACACATTGAAGAAACAACTTCTATTCCAGAAAAGTCATTTACACAACCTATTAAAGAGCAAGAAGATTTTGCTAAAATATCTGAGTGAAAAAAAATTAGATATTTTACTATTGAAAATTATTCAGGATATCCAAATAAATTCTCCAAAAACTAAACTATCTGTGTCTAAGTTAGGTACATAGATACAGAGAATAACCGGGGAATTTCCTAATTCAATTATCAAAAAATT
>JBBSCU010000290.1:0-6247 GCA_038249935.1 Chroococcales cyanobacterium | reverse complement strand
TGCATCGACTCGCACCTTAGTTGCATCGACTCGCACCTTAGTTGCATCGACTCGCACCTTAGTTGCATCGACTCGCACCTTAGTTGCATCGACTCGCACCTTAGTTGCATCGACTCGCACCTTAGTTGCATCGACTCGCATCTTAGTTGCATCGACCTGCACCCAATACCCTTGGGTTAATTATTGTAGGGTGTGTTAGAACGAAGTTCGTAACGCACCATTATCAAGGGTTTGGTGCGTTACGCTGTCGCTAACACACCCTACATATCTAAAAAATTGCGAATTGCGAATTGTTATTCTGGGAGATTAGCTGTCAACGGTTCAGATTTGCCGTAGCCGTAAGGTTCAGAGATGATAATCGGAATTTCTTCAAAGTTCTCTACTGGAGGGGGTGAAGAAACTAACCACTCTAATCCAATTGCTCGCCAAGGATTATTAGGTGCTTTCTCGCCTTGCATCCAAGAAATCACCATATTGAAAATGAAGGGCAAGGTGGACATTCCCAATAGAAACCCGCCCAGGCTAGCGATCACATTCCAGAATTGATACTCTGGGGCGTAGGAAGCAACTCGGCGTAACATCCCTTGCAATCCTAAGGGGTGCATGGGCAAAAAGTTGAGGTTAGTACCAATGAAGGCTAACCAGAAGTGTATTTTACCCCAACCCTCGTGGTACATTCGCCCGGTCATCTTGGGGAACCAGTGATAGATGGCAGCATACAAGCCCATCGTCACAGTGCCGTAAAGAACGTAGTGAAAATGTCCCACCACAAAGTAAGTATTGTTAACGTGGACATCAACCGGCACGGAGGAAAGCATGATGCCTGTGATTCCAGCGAACACAAACATAATTAATCCACCAAGGGCAAATAGCATGGGAGTATTTAGCCGCAGTTTACCGCCCCAGATGGTTGCTACCCAGGCAAATACCTTAATTCCCGTGGGCACAGATACAAACATCGTCGTCAGCATGAAAATCAACCGCATCCAGCCGGGTGTACCACTAACGTACATATGATGTACCCAAACAATGCCGCTGACAGCTGCAATTAAGATCGATGAAACGGCAACTACTTTGTAACCAAATAGAGGTTTACGTGAATAAACTGGGAAGATTTCGGAGAAGATGCCGAAGATGGGCAAAATGATCACGTAAACGGCGGGGTGGGAGTAAAACCAGAAGTAATGCTCGAACATAACTGGATTGCCACCCTTGGCGGGATCGAAAAAGGCAGTGCCAACTGTCAAGTCGAGTAGCAGCATCACCGCCCCTGCTGTCAGCGCAGGTAGTCCGAATAGTTGGATAATCTGAGCGCTAAACACTGCCCAGACAAACAAAGGCATCCGAAAGAAGCCCATGCCTGGTGCCCGCATCTTGACGATGGTGGTGACAAAGTTTACTGCCCCCATAATTGAGGATACGCCGGATATTGCCACCGCTAAGAGCCAGAGAACTTGACCATTAATTAAGTTACCTGTGGGATTCTGGAGACTGACAGGCGGGTAAGACCACCAACCGGCTTGGGCTGGGCCACCAGGGATAAAGAAGCTACCCATCAGCAGAATGCCGACTATCGGCACCATCCAAAAGGCAACGGCATTCAGGCGAGGAAATGCCATGTCTCGCGCCCCAATCATTAGCGGCACTAAATAATTAGCAAAACCAACCAGTGAGGGAAATGTCCACAAGAACAGCATCACAGTGCCGTGCATGGTGAACATCCCATTGTAGACGGTGCGATCGACTAAATCTGATTCGGGTGTGATCAGTTCTCCCCGAATCACCATCGCAAAGATACCACCGACGAGAAAGAAGAAGAAGGAGGTAACGAGATACTGGATACCAATAACTTTATGGTCGGTACTAAAGCTAAAGTATTCTTTCCAGTTCCCCGGAGATTCGTGGTTTGGCTTCTCATTAGGAAGAAGCATACCTTCAATGGGAATATTAGTCATTGGTTACTTTCCTTTCAACCAGGAGAATTGACTAGAGTTGGTGCAGCAGGTGGAACAGTTACCCAACCAGTTTTGACTGACTGACTTGATGTTTGGGCATATTCAGCAGCCGCTTGATTATTTGCTAGAGATGGCTTTTGAGTTGCAGCTTGGGCTAGCCACTGCTGATAATCTTCGGGAGATTCGACGACTACATTCGCTTGCATCGTCGCAAAGTATGTGCCGCTATATTGAGAATCGGTTAGCCGATATTGTCCGGGGCGAATGGGAGTAAATTCAAAGTCGAGCGCCTGGTTAGGAATAATATCCTGCTTGAGGCGGAATGCCGGAATATAGAAGCCGTGCAGAACATCTTGCGATCGCAGCGCTAAACGTATCCGGCGATCGCTTGGTAAATGCAATTCGGTACTAGTAACATCTTTTTCTGGGTAATGAAAAACCCACGCCCACTGTTTAGCTAGTACGTCGATTTTCTCAACAGGTTCTGCTAAAACCTTAGCTGGTACTGATTCCATTCCCAGCGGATTATGCAGGTGAACTAGTTCGGCTGGGCCTTGAATCCCCATCTGCTCGTAAACTTGGTAACTGTAGCCCGCAATCCAAAACACTAATAGAATTGGGATCGCTGTCCAGACAACTTCCAAAGTGATATTGCCTTCAATTGGGGGGCCGTCGGTGAAGTCATCTTTAACTGCCCGATGGAAGATCACAGAATACATTAGAGTACTTGTTACTCCCAAGAAGATGAAAGCACCGAGGGTTACTAAGAAGCTAATCAAATCATCAATTAATTTGGATTCGGCTGCTGCTTGCACAGGAAGCCAAGAGTAAGCCTGTTGTCCGATCCAGAGACTAGTAACAGTGACTGCGATCGCGCCTGTCAGCAGCGTTAAAATATTTAAAATCTTCTGGATTTTCATGGTCATTGGTTATTGGGCATTGGGCATTGGGCATTAAGTTATTAATCAAAGGACAAAGGACAATTGACAAATGACAAATGACAAATGACAATTGACTTATTTGAGTGAAGTATTAAGGTCTTGCCCCGATCGCAGCAAATTATCTGCTGTATTGTGTACGCCAAATTCGGCGGCTAGTTGCGCCCCTAGTGTCCCGTGGACGTACATAATCAACATGATTGCTATACCTGCGAACAGATATAACCACTGCACTTCTCTATCTGTCTGTTTATATTCTTGTTTAGCCCAAACGAAGCGCTGCCATCCTCTCCAGATGGTCATACCAACAATTAGCGCTAATAAGAAAACACCTCCCACACCATGCCAGAGCATAGTTTCCATTGCCTGCAATCCCCAGGCACTCTTCATATCAGCTGGTGGTGTTGCCAACAGCATTTCGTAAAAACCTGCTGTGACTGTGAAAAATGTGATGATGCTGGCAGCTACCATGTTGTACCAGCCAACATCAAAGAAGTTGTCACGTTCCACAGTAATTCCCAAAAATTTGAAGACCCATTTTTGAAAGGGGAACAAAACACCAACGATATCGAAGGTCATCGCAATGATGAACAAACCTATTGTCAGATGGACTAAGTTGGGATGAATGGGAATTGTGTAAGGTAATCCGTTTGCGCCTAAAGAGCCGGTCAATTGGTCAATTAGTTCTGAGTTCATCGCAACAGACCATCCTTTAATGCTTCTACAACTGGCACTGTATGCAATCCATATACCCAAACAAGTTCATCGCCGAGATATACCTGTACGCCAACTATCAAGGTCAAAATTAACCCGGCTCCCAAATAATAAATCGGTACTTTTTGCGGATTGCGGGAACGAATTACATAGCGCCAAGCTGTAATCGCTGTGATGATTCCTGAAAGCGACCAACCAATCAGCGTATGCAAATTCAGCACCGATTTAGCGACGCTGTAAGGCTGTGCTAAACCCGCTTCAAACTGACCAAAAATGATCGCCACAAAGATAGCGATCGTCGCAACTAACATATTCCACCAACCGACTTCAAAAAGACTGGCTTTCCCAGTAAAATAGCCAACTACATCGCAAAAAAATCCAAACACCACCATCGCAATTACGAAGTGGACAACGATGGGATGAATCGTATCTGGATAGGGTAAATTGTGGTCATTCAAAGATGTAAGATACTCAAGCATTGTATTCTCCTGGAAATATCTACCGCACTTTGCTAAAACTTCAATTATTCATGGATACTCACTAACATCACCACAAGTATCCATCCATAATTGACTCAAATCTGTTCAATATCTGCGCGGTGCGATATGCTTAATCATGTCTTAGCTTTTTGTAGCCAAATCTAGTAAACATAGTCTGCAACAGCAATTTTTGATGTAGCTAAACCAAATCGCTGTAGTTTGTTGATTTGCTTAACCTATCTTTTAGCTTAAGTAAATTTTTATGAATTGTCAAAACAATAAAAGTTAAACTTTTAAAAGTTAGTTATCTAACAAAAACCTATTTTTACAATGTATCGATTCTGGCATTAATTAAAATTTTAAAAAGCCTAAATAAAATACTTTGCTGTGCAGTATTTCACAATGATAAAATTTCTAATTGTAATCCAAACGACAAAAATATATAATCTTGAGTAGTTGGTATATAGCGTTTCCCATTCAGATGCGGTACAACGTTATATCCCAAGGTGTAGGGGCACGGTATGCCGTGCCCCTACGGGTGTACCTCACGTAAACGAGAACTGCTATAGAAGCGAATCAAGGTAAGTTACTAAGGAACGCAAATTTAATAACGTGCAATTCTTATTTAACTTGGAATGGTGCGTTACGCTCCGCTAACACACCCTACTTTTGCACTTTATTTAATCCACATTCCTAAGTTCCAGTGAGTTGATTTAGAACTGGGAAGCAGAGGGAAATAACCAATGTCTAAATCAAGACGAAGTTAGGGCATTTTTTTTCAGTTCGTCTAGGGAAACTACTTCCAAAGCCCTCGCATGGGTTGATTCAAGGACAACGGGACAAGCAACACCAGCTTCCAGAGCTTCTTGCCAGCGAGAAGCACATAAACACCAGCGATCGCCAGGCTTCAATCCAGGAAAGTTAGAATTAGGTGTACTGAGGTCATTTCCCCGCGATTTTGTGAACTCCAGGAATTCTGATGTCACCTCGGCACATACGACGTGCGACCCGAAATCCTGACCACCTGTGCGACAAAAACCATCGCGGTAAAACCCAGTCATGGGAGAAGTGCAGCAAACCTCTAGGTTTCCATCGATTACGTTTTTAGCGTCTGTCATCATTAATTCCCTTTAGTAACTTATGACGAGTTTAAAACAATCCTCAAAAGTTTGGGGGATAGTCATCAGTTATTAGTCAAATAGATTTTGTCTATAAATTACTGTTTTTTTAGCTGATTGTCTAATTTAAAACTCAGGTTTGTACACCAAATTCTTTTGGATCAATTCCCCAATTTACCCAGCGAATTGCTTCACGCTCTGAGTTTGTATTAGGGGGAACTCGTAAGGCATGAATAAACCCTGTACTAGGGCAAGTCATTTTTAATAAATAAATCGGCTCGATATCTACATTGCTATCAATTTTTAATAGCGTGTATTCATGCCAAGTATCTAATTCAATAGCTTGCAATTCTTCGCAAATTCGGGCATAACCAATACCCTGAATTAACACTCGCCGTAGTTCGGCGTTTTCCTCTGATAAAAGCCATTGAGATTGCCATTGCTGCGGGTGGATTTTACCATATTTTTCAGGCAAGGTTACACCGTGGTATGAGTAGAGGCTATATCCATCAATAAATTCAATGGCGGGTTCACCTTCAGCGTGGAGGCGATTTTCATTGTCGAAGCGCAGATGAAGGGGGCGATCGCATACTATACAAAATTTTTCAAATGGAGAAATCCAACCACAAAACCTTGATAAAGACTGTAACGTTTCCCATCTCATTTTGCTGTAAGAACAATTTAATACATACACGTAAAAATCCATCCAACAACAATCACTAGCCAAATGTTGTGATTTTAACCAAAGACGATTTAAATTAATTTGAGGTTGAATTTTTAATTTCTCTTTTAATGAATATTCAAATATAATAAAGTCTCGTCTTAAAATAGTTAATTGATTAATAACCTGCGTATCTAATTGATATGATGTTTCTAAATTTTTATTAGTTAAATTTGGAAAAACATGAAAAATACACTTAATCAACTTGTTATTTAATTTTATGTTATGCCAATTTAATTTATTATTTCGCTTTTTAAGAATAATTTTCAACCCAGCATAAGGGCTGTCACAAAAAATAATTTCCGGCTCTTGTTTACCCATA
>JBBSCU010000289.1:0-6269 GCA_038249935.1 Chroococcales cyanobacterium | reverse complement strand
CCCTATTTTCAGAATCACCTTGCTGGACTGATCTTATCCATATAGAATGATAACTATTATCATAAAAGCCAGATTGTCTCTCCAGCAATGCAATTTACGACCACTGTTCCTGAAACAATTGACCTGGCGATTATTGGAGCAGGGCCTCATGCTCTGACCTTGACTACCCATCTGCTGCAAAAACGGCAGTCTATCAGGGGTAAATTCTCGGTATTTGACCCCAGTGGCAGGTGGATGAGTCATTGGAAGCAGCAATTTGCGGCTTTGGAAATTCCGCATTTGCGTTCTCCCGCAGTTCATCATCCCGACCCCAACCCCTTTGCTTTACGGAAATTTGCCCAATCCCGCTCTCATGAGTTATTTCCCCCCTACGATTTACCGGGGACGCAACTATTTGAGGATTTTTGCCAGGATGTGATTCGAGTTTGGCAATTGCAAGAGCAAGTTATTCCTTTAGCAGTCAAGAGTATTGAACCTTTACCTCATCATTTGCGTCCTCGATTCCGCCTCTGCTTGCAAGATGGACAAGAAGTTATTGCACGGCGGGTAGTGTTGGCAACTAGTAGCGCCCAAATTCAAATACCTGATTGGGTAAACCAGATTCAGAGAGCCTACCCACAAGATAGACTTTGCCACTCACAAACTATTGATTTACGAAAATTGCAGTTGATGGGTAAGAGAGTATTAATTGTGGGCGGCGGCTTGACAAGTGGACATTTGGCATTAGGTGCTATTTCTCGCGGTGCCAAGGTGCATTTGATGATTCGGCGGCAGTTAACAGAAAAATTATTTGATGCTGAACCGGGTTGGTTAGGGCCAAAGTATCTGAAAGATTTTTTTGCTCAACCTGATTGGGGGCAACGGGTAATGATGATTCAGCAAGCTAGAAATGGTGGTTCGATGACACCTGCGATCGCTACACAACTGCGGCAACAGCTGCGTCGTGGTAAAATCAGAATTGATGAGAACTGTCAAGTAGTGAAAGCCGAATGGTTAGGTGAAAATTGGCGCGTGGAATGTAGTGATGGTAATCAACATGAGTGTGATTACATTTGGCTTTCGACTGGCACTAAATTCGATGTCACCACTGAACCCTTATTAAAGGATATCTTAGCAGCTTACCCCATTCCCATAGTCAAAGGTTTGCCAGTTTTAGATACTTGTCTGCGTTGGCCTGGTTGTGAATTATTTATCATGGGTGGTTTAGCCGCCCTGCAAGTAGGTCCGACAGCACGGAATTTATCAGGTGCAAGAATGGCTTGTGAGAAAATCGTCCCAGCTATTGTAAAGCCAAGTGTAGCTCTTTCCCACACGTTTAGAAGAGTACAAGCAGGCTAACCAAAAACGCTCCCCTATAAGAACCCACACCGGAAACGGAAAGTGTAAGAATTTTCCTCAATCAGCAACGCCACTTCTTAAGGAACGTGACTTCCATCGCCCAACCATTTTCCATTGCAACCGTCGAATAACGTACCCAAAGTTAAACACTTCTATCTTTTCTCCATCCAGGTTGCACCATCAAACTTTTTTTGCGCTATTATGATAACGATTCTCATTCTTTTTAAATATGGTCAGTTCCCTAACCCAGTCTCAGGAAAACTTAAGTCAACACGACAGTGAGAAACTGGTGCGGATTCGTCACACCAGCGCCCATATAATGGCGATGGCAGTGCAAAAGCTGTTTCCAGGGACTAAAGTAGCAACTGGCCCAGTCACGGAAAATGGGTTTTACTACGACTTCGATTGTCCAGTCAGCATCACACCTGATGACCTGGAAAAAATTGAGCAACAGATGGGTTGGATAATCAAAGCAAACTTACCTGTCATCCGCGAGGAGGTACAACGAGACGAAATTCGCGCTGAAATTACGGAATTAAACGAACCTTACAAGCTAGAAATCTTAGAACGCATTCCAGAAAAAGAGACAATCACCCGCTATTTTATTGGTAGTCCCGATACTGGTAAACCAGAGTCTTCATTGTTCATCACAGATATTCAAGCAACAGGTAACTATTGGTGGGATTTGTGTGCAGGGCCGCATATTAACTTTACTGGTGAAATCCATCCTGATGCTTTTCAATTGTTAAATATTGCTGGCGCTTATTGGCAAGGAGATGAAACTAAACCCCAACTGCAACGAATTTACGGTACAGCATGGGAAACAAAAGAACAACTACAAGCTTACCTCAAACAAAGAGAAGAAGCCTTACGCCGCGACCACAGAAAGCTAGGTCAAGAACTTAACTTATTTAGCATTCAAGAAGAAGCTGGTGGTGGTTTAGTATTTTGGCATCCTAAAGGAGCGACTATTCGCTACATCATTGAAGATTATTGGCGAAAAGCTCATCTAGAATCTGGTTATCAATTACTTTACACGCCGCATATAGCAAACCTCGATTTATGGAAAACATCGGGTCATTTTGACTTTTATAAAGAGAGTATGTTCGACTCGATAAATGTGGAAAATCAGGCTTATCAAATTAAGCCAATGAATTGTCCATTTCACGTCTTAACATACAAGCATCAACTACATTCCTATCGAGAATTGCCCTTGAGATGGGCAGAATTAGGAACGGTTTATCGTTACGAACGTTCTGGGGCGCTACATGGTTTGATGAGAGTCAGGGGATTTACCCAAGATGATGCTCATATCTTCTGTTTACCTAACCAAATTGCTGATGAAATTTTAGGAGTTTTAAATCTCACAGAGCAGATTTTGTCAGACTTTGGCTTTAAAAATTATGAAGTGAATCTTTCTACCCGTCCTGATAAATCAGTGGGGAATGATGAGGTATGGGAGTTAGCAACATCAGCCTTAAGGCAAGCTTTGGATACTAAAGGCTGGAATTATATTGTCGATGAAGGCGGTGGTGCTTTTTATGGCCCCAAAATTGACATCAAAATTCAAGATGCTATTGGTCGTCTTTGGCAATGTTCAACCATTCAGGTAGATTTTAACTTACCTGAACGTTTTGATATGGAATATATTGCTGCTGATGGAAGTCGCCAACGACCAATTATGATTCATCGAGCTATTTTTGGCTCATTGGAACGCTTTTTTGGGATTTTAATTGAGAATTATGCTGGTGATTTTCCCTTATGGTTAGCACCAGTGCAACTACGCCTACTACCTGTGAGTGATGAAGTTCGAGAATATGCAGAATCAGTAGCAATCTTATTTAAAAAAGCAGGGATTAGGGTAGAAATAGATAGCAGTGGTGAGCGTTTAGGCAAGCAAATTCGCACAGCCGAGTTAGAAAAGATTCCCGTTGTTGCTGTGGTGGGTAAAAAAGAGGTGGAGAATCAAAACTTGAGTGTAAGAACTAGACAATCTGGAGATTTGGGCGTACTAAATATGGATGAAATTCTGCATCATTTACAATCAGCTATAAACTCTAAAACAGGACTTTAAAAACCCAAGAGACAAAAGCAAAAACTTATTTAGTGATGCTTGATGTGTACCCTATGGCTAAACATGTTTTATTCGTTTGCAAATCCTGTTACTTTTCTCCTACTCAACGCGACTATATGGGTGAGCGAGGCGGCTGGCATTTATTCAAGCAATTGTTAAGTTTGGCTGAAAATTGGTCTTTGCAAACTGAGTTTGTAATTCAAGAAGTAGATTGCTTGAGTGCTTGTAAAAGACCCTGTGCTATAGCTTTTAATGCACTCAACAAAACTAGCCTGATGTTTGGTGATTTACCACCATTAGAAAGTGCCAATGCCATACTGCAACTTGCTGAACAATATTATGCCAGCAATAATGGCATTGTGGCACGACAGGAACGACCAGAAGTTTTACAAAAAGGTATTCTGGCGAGGATTCCACCTCTACCTGATGGAGATGGAGAGATAAAAAAAGTGGTTAGTAGGACTTTTAAAAACTAACTACTAGCAATTACTAATTACTACTAACAATTTTGAAATTCACAGAAGGTTGAATTGATTATGACTCAACTAACCGCACCAACTTCAAACCCAAGTCTTGATATTCCTAAACAAGGAATGCCTGTTACTATTATCACCGGATTTTTAGGCAGTGGGAAAACTACGCTGCTAAATCAAATTCTCAAAAATAAACAAGATTTAAAAGTTGCCGTACTCGTAAATGAATTTGGTGATATTAACATAGATAGCCAATTGCTAATTTCTGTAGACCAAGATATGGTCGAACTGACTAATGGCTGTATTTGTTGTACTATCAATGATAGTTTAGTTGATGCGGTTTATCGAGTTTTAGAACGAGAAGACCGCATTGATTACCTAGTTATTGAAACGACTGGTGTTGCTGACCCACTGCCAATTATCTTAACTTTTTTGGGTACAGAACTAAGAGATTTAACAAACCTCGACTCGATTATAACTGTAGTAGATTCTGAAACGTTTGATGAAGATCATTTTGATAGTGAAGCTGCTTTAAAACAGATTACTTATGGGGATATTATTCTTCTGAATAAAACAGACCTCGTTACTCCAGAAAAACTAGAGAGTGTAGAAAATTTCATCCATGATATAAAAAATGGTGCGAAAATTCTGCACACAAAATATGGAGAAGTGGCTTTACCATTAATTTTAGATGTGGGTTTAACTCCAATAGATGAGTATACTACTAATGATGCGGAAGATACTCACGAGGATGAACACCATCATCATGACCATGACCATAATCATGAACATCATCATCACGAACATCACTCACATCATTTAGACAATGATGGATTTGTTTCGATTTCTTTTCAAACTGATAGACCATTTGATGTGCATAAATTTGAGAACTTTCTCACCGAAGAAATGCCACAGGATGTATTTCGTGCTAAGGGGATTTTGTGGTTTAGTGATAGTGAATTGCGCCATATTTTTCAGATGAGTGGACTTCGCTATAGCTTATATGCTGATGAATGGCAGACTCCACCGAAAAATCAAGCAGTTTTCATTGGTAGAAAGTTGGATATTAGCCAAATTTACTCACGGCTTAATGAATGTCTGGTATGATTAATAAGTATTAAGTTATTATCTGGTTTAGTTAATAGTTATTCATGAATCTTGACCCTTCGGGTTCGCCAGTTACTCATGGGGGAAACCCCCAAGACCGCACTGGCTCACTATTAACTAATTTATTAATCTATACCACTCAAACAAAGAATAATGACTCTATCGATTCGTCCCGATATAAATTCTGCTGCTCAATTGGTTTCATCTTTATCTACTCAGCAGTTACCAACTGTTACCGAAGCAGAAATGGCGCAGGCTGTGCGTACTTTGCTGATTGGATTAGGAGAAAATCCTTATAGAGAAGGATTGAAAGATACTCCCAAGCGAGTTGTGAAAGCTTTGCAGTTTCTCACCAAGGGATATCATGAATCTTTGGATGAACTGCTAAATGGGGCAGTATTTACAGAAGATGCTGATGAAATGGTATTAATCCGAGACATCGATATTTTCAGTTCCTGTGAACATCATATTCTGCCGATTATTGGTCGCGCTCATGTTGCCTATATTCCTAATGGCAAGGTGATAGGATTATCTAAAATTGCCCGTATTTGTGAAATGTATGCCCGACGTTTGCAAGTGCAAGAACGTCTCACTCTACAAATTGCTGATGCGCTGCAAGGTTTACTCAAACCTCAAGGGGTTGCAGTGGTAATAGAAGCAACTCACATGTGTATGGTGATGCGCGGCGTGCAAAAACCTGGTTCTTGGACTGTCACTAGTGCAATGCGCGGTGTGTTTTCAGAAGATGCGCGAACTCGTGAGGAGTTTATGAATTTAGTGCGACACAATACTAAGTTTTAGTAACTTTACCAAACCTGGGCAATGGAAGCAAGAGTTGTCATTGCCTTGCAACTACCTTCAAGATAAAAGGTAATTTCAATATGAATAAAGAGCAGAGCCGCTTTGATTTTGACTCAAATCCAACATTCCAAACGATAGATTATGAAGTAGCAGTACGTAGCTTTGTGCCAGGTTATGAGTCGATATTTAACATGGCAGTTGCGCTCTTGGATGCAAGTGTGTCAGAGCAGGCTCATCTACTGATTGTTGCAGCTGGCGGCGGTATGGAACTCATAACTTTTGGTCAAGCGCAACCGCACTGGCTCCTTACAGGCGTTGACCCTTCGGCAAAGATGCTAGCAACTGCCCAAGAAAAAGTAGCTATACATGGGTTAACAAATCGTGTGAAGCTTCACCAGGGGTTAACGCATGAACTGCCTCTCACTCCCCTCTATGATGCAGCAACTTGCATTCTTGCCATGCACTTTCTCCCTGAT
>JBBSCU010000288.1:0-6292 GCA_038249935.1 Chroococcales cyanobacterium | reverse complement strand
TTCTAAAGACGCTGGCAGAAATTGTTCTACTCGAAACAAACCATAAGGTACTTCTCTTTGGGGAGAGTCTTTGCCAACGATTTCTATTGGTCCGATTAATTGTCCAGGACTGGCCACATCAATAGCTGCCCGTAATATATCCGGCATACTTCCTCGGCTGATGATTCCCATCATGCCGTTCGTAATTCGGTCATCTGCAAGTGAATACTCTTTAGCTAGTTCCTCAAAACTACCTCCTTCTTCAATTTGGGTTTGGAGTTCGTCTGCCAATTCTCGATTATCAACAACAATTCGGGAAAGTACTACCCGATCCAAGAAAATTTTTCGTTCAATAAAATATTCTTGGAGTTTTGGTTCCGTCACGACAGTTTTCAGCTTTTCTAGCTTGTAACCAAAAGTAACCGATGTGTGAAAGGTAGCGTAATCTGTGTTATTTGTCTTTAACCATTCTTGAAAACTTTGGGGGTCAGTCAGTTGATTGTTCAGCCTAAAATCAATAATTGCCTGTTCAGTTATTGCTGTACCAATCTGAATATCGTCTCGTGTTCGGATTTCTTCTTCAATTACATACTGGCGGAGAATATCCCCAATGAACTGTCCCAATTTTCCAGAGGCTTGCAGGTACTTTACTGCTGACTCAATAGAAATTGTTTGGTCATTAATTGTTAAAAATGATAGAGATTCCATGAACTAATTATGTGAAAATGGCTAAACACTTATAGGACTTTTAAATTAAATCATATAGAAATCATCTGGGCATTGATGAATAAATATGATAAAGATTCCATGAAATAATTACATCTAAATGGCCAAAAAATTATATCAAGAAGAATTCAGGAGTCGGAATTCAGAAGTAAAACAGGCTTTGAGACTTAGCTTGTGTACTTCACTTTCCTGGAAATCTACTGGAACTAGGAAATAAAATAATTTGCCATGATCACTTTTACAGTCTAGCGGGGACAAAACAGGATATAAAATATCAGGGAATTCATTGACAGTGCCCATGACTTGATTGCTAGGGTCAATCTAAAATCTAAAATCCTTGCATTGTGTGACCGATCTAGTTAATGATATTTATCCATGTCCAGGCAAGTAGCACAGATGCGATCGCACCGATTAATGTATTAAAAATATTTACGACTTCATTAGTCAGCCAAGTATACTTAGATTGCAGTGTTGCCCCAATCACGCTTTCTAAGTTAGTGGCAATAAATGCTGCTAGCACACACCAAACGACTCCTAATAGATCAATTAAACCAACTCCCCAACCCACAAATGCGATCGCTACAGAAGCCACGATACCAGCTAAAGTTCCCTCTAAACTTACCGCCCCTTCTGTACCGCGAGGCACTGGTTGGAATGTGGTAATCAAAAAGGTGCTTTTACCATAAGCTTTACCGACTTCGCTAGCAGTGGTATCAGCAAGTTTGGTACTGAAACTCGCTACATAAGCTAACAATAATAGGGGTTGGAGGTTAGGTATTACAAGAAACCCTGAATTTATCAGCCCTACTCCCAAAGCACACAACGCCCCAGTTAAAGCCGAACCCCAAACATTTTCTGGGCCTCTTGCCCCAGAACGCTTTTCGGCAATTCCTTCTGCCTCCTTTTGCGCCATACCGATGCGAGTAACGCCAGAACCAACCAGAAAATAGAACATAACTACTGTATATCCTTGCCAGCCGAGAGTTACCCAAATTAGGATGGCCAGTAACCAGGCGTGGAATAATCCAGCCGGGGTCAGCAGTTTTTTTGGAGCGATCGCAGCTAAACCCAATAAAATTGTGTTTAATCCCACTGCCATCAACCAGGGATTTACAGAATTAATTAAGGATGACATCAGCTAATTATGAGTAATTTTATTTGAACATCAACAGAATAACGAATTTAGCACCCTTATTGCTTAATTTCTGATACCTCCCAAGAGCAAGTAATATGTTTGTATTATTGACTGAATAGCTGGGAGCATCCCACTTTGGCGGAGTCATAAGGATAAAGGATATAAGTTAATGTCTATTAAAACTGTGTTCAAGTTGACCACAATCAAGGCTTAACAGCATAAATTGTAGATAGCATCAAGTACTAGTCTTTTCCACACAAGCTATGAGTCAAACTTTATTCCATCTTGCTTTCCCTGTGACTGATATTGCCCAGACAAAAGCATATTATGTAAATGGCTTGGGCTGCATTCCTGGTCGTGAAAACCACCATGCTTTAATTCTCAATCTCTACGGTCATCAACTTGTGGCTCACCTCACCAAAGAACCCTTAACACCGCAACTCACTATCTATCCCAGACACTTTGGGCTAATTTTTACCCAAGAAAGTGACTGGCAAGATTTACTAGAAAAGGCACAACAACAACAGCTACTTTTTCGTGAAGAAACCAAAAACCGCTTTGTTGGTTCTCCTCTTGAACATCGCACTTTCTTTTTAGAAGATCCCTTTTATAACCTCATGGAGTTCAAGTATTATCGTCACCCAGAGGCGATTTTTGGAAATTACGAACATACACAAATTGGGGATAGGACTTAAGAAATTCGTAATTCGTAATTCGTAATTCGTGATTTCTGGAAATAAATGTTGCTATTTAGTGCATTATTTATCTTGATAACGATATTCTATGCTAAAGCTTTTATTTTAAATCCAGAATCTAAAATCATTTGATTTGGAGGAATTTTGATAAATAATATTCGCAATCGCTTTAGGGGTTTTAAGCGCAAAAGGGTTGAACCATCACAACTAAAACAGTTGGTACATGAGTTGTTGGAAGAATCTAGTCTCGACGCAACATATTTGGTTTTGATTATTGGTTCATGTGCGATCGCTACATTTGGTCTACTTGCCAATAGCACTGCTGTAATTATCGGCGCAATGATTATCGCACCTCTAATGTTGCCAATTCGAGGTTTAGCATTTGGTGCATTAATTGGAAATATCAACCTATTTCGTAAAGGCGTAATAGCAGTATTCTTAGGCACATTACTAGCACTTGTAATTTCTTGCAGTATAGGTTGGATCGTTAATCTACCTAGTTTCGGCAGTGAAGTGCTATCTCGCTCCAAACCTAACCTGCTTGATTTGGGTATTGCAGTTGCAGCAGGTTTTATCAGTGGCTACGCTAAGGTTAATTCAAAAATCTCTGCTAGTGTGGCAGGGACAGCAATAGCTGTTGCCCTTATGCCCCCAATTTGCGTCATCGGTTTAGGTCTAGCAAAATTTAACTTGTCACTCAGCTTAGGAGCGACTTTACTCTACCTAACAAACCTTTTGGGTATTAGCCTTGCTTGTATGCTGACATTTTTATTCACTGGCTATTCTCCTGTCGATCGCGCCCAAAAAGCGCTGCTATGGGCATTGGCGTTAACAGGTGCTTTACTGATACCTTTAACTGTGAGCTTTACCCGATTAGTTAGACAAGCAGAACTCGAAACCTATTTGAGAAAGGCACTGCTGAACCGAACTGTAACTTTTCAGCGTTTGGAACTACTGAAAACTGATACTAATTGGCTGAGTAATCCGCCTCAAGTTCGCTTGAGCGTTAGGGCACAAGAACCTGTAACATCAAAGCAAGTAAGCCTTTTAGAAGCGTTTCTCGAAAAAGAAATCGGGCAACGTTTTTCCCTGATTTTTGAAGTTAGTCAGGTGAAAGAAGTCAGAGGAGAATCTAATATTTTTCCTCACATTTCTCCTCGCAAATAAAATATCTAAAATCCTATTATCTGGTTCTAAGATAAAATTTTTCATCCTATTTATAGATAGCAAAAACTAACTAAAGGTGGAATTAAATATCAGGATTTTTTTTATATGCTTATTAAGGTTGACTAATTAAGCAGTAAGATCATGAATACAGATATATCCGCACTCTGGGACAGAGTTCAGAGAATGATTAACGGATTCATTGGCATTGATTGTCTTTGCAATCTTCTTCGCGGTGGCTAGAGCGATTAAGAGAGTAGTTAAACGATTAACTCGCGATCGCCATCAAGCTCGGAATCTAGGACTAGTACTAGGACGGTTCCAAATCAATGACCAAATAGACCGAGCGACTTAACCGAACCGTATTGGATGCGGAGCGGCTTCCCGCAAGCTACCGCAAAGTACGCAAAGATAAAGAAGAAATGCTTAACTGAACTTTGTTGGACAAGTAGGGTATTTAGTTGAACTAAACTAAAGAAGAAAGTACTTAATAAGTTTTAATAATTCTGTTATGAGTACAAATTCACCTGTTAATTTTCCCGAAAAACCCGAATCTACATTTGGGACGCGTGTGAGAAACTTCTTAATTGCAATGGTAGCGATCGCTCTTAGCGTTGCCCTAATCTTAGGATTGCGAACAGAAACAACCTCAGTTTCCCTTGCTAAATTAAGTGATGCATCCATACCCTTAGAAGTAGCCGTCAGTAACAGCAAACCATCTTTAGTGGAGTTTTATGCTGATTGGTGTACTGTCTGTCAAAAAATGGCCCCAGATATTGCTCAACTGGAAACACAGTATGCTGACAAGCTGAATTTTGTCATGCTGAATGTGGATAATAACAAGTGGCTGCCAGAACTGCTCAAATATCGGGTGGATGGGATTCCCCATTTTGTGTTTTTGAGTCAGCAAGGGGAAACTATCGCCCAAGCGATCGGTGATCAACCCCGCACGATTATGGCTAGCAACTTAGAGGCTTTGGTTACTGGTTCGGCTCTCCCCTATGCTCAAGCTAGCGGGCAAGTTTCCAAATTCTCAGCCCCAGTAGCACCGACTGCTAGTCAAGATGACCCTCGCAGTCATGGCAGCCAAGTGGTAAATTAGCAAAAACAACCGACGACTAAAGTTGCTCCCCCCTGCGGATCTTGAAAAACCTCACCCTGGTTCTGCTACGCAAAACCTGTCCCTCTCCTTACTAAGGAGCTACAGTGTACACACAAGTCTTCTAGAGTTGCCCCATAGACTTTTGATCCCCCCAACCCCCATTAAAAAGGGGGGCAAAAAGTTCTCAAAGTCCCCCTTTTTAAGGGGAGCCACTGCGTTGGGCGGGTTTCCCGACTTGAAGCACGTGGCGTGGATTTAGGGGGATCTACGACGATTTTGGTTTTTTAGAAGAATCGTTTTCATCCACTAAGTACCAGCTAATTGCTACAGAACAATCCAAAACAAACTGCATTAAAATCTTCGCCCCTCTTCAAGCATTTCGCGGATTGAGGTTTTATCTAAAGCTACTTCTCGCCGCAGTTGACGAATTTATCGCCTGGTATCCCGAATCTTCAGATAGGCATTATGAACTACGTGATGGGGTAATTGTTGAAATGCCTAAGCCAACAGGGAAGCACTCGGAGATAGCTGGGTTTATTAATGGTTCTTTGTTTATTGAAATCACCCGCTTGTCTATCGCTTGCTTTATCCCTAAAAAATGCGTCATCAAGTCAGTTAACACTGATTCAGGTTATGAACCAGATGTCATTGTTCTTGATAGACAAGCTATTAAAGACTCGTGAACCGGCAAAATATCCTCATTAACCGGCAAAATATCCTCATTAACGAATATCAAAGACTCATTAACGGAGTTCATAGCTCCATTCACGAGTATCAAAGACTCGTTTATAAACCAATCTGAGCCATTAGTAATGATAAATTCTTTTTAGATTAAGTAAAAATTATTAGCGATCGCATAGTGTTACCCAGCATAAGTAGCTAGGCGTAAATAAATTAAAGTTTGTAGTAAGGACTTTAGTCCTGATAAACCTTGCTGTGAGCGATGAATCGCTCACTACGAACTAAGATTTTTTTATATATTTAATTATGCCTACCTACTTAGTAGATTGCTTTGATCTCTTGCAGTATTTTCAATTAGCACCCTCGTCAGTCTGAAACTCGAAATTCTAGGAACCAATAGCCAAAGCCACTCAAGTAAACTAAAACCCAAGTCTGGAAATAATTTAGCCCTCTTAAGAAGACTTTCGCTATCAGCGGTATGTTTCTAACCTGTGGTGGTTGTTAGAATTAGTGGAAAATATTAATAGTTGCGAGATTATCCAGCGAACCAGGGGCATTACATATAACTTTCGTTGACAGGTGAACCTCAATATGGCAAACACACCTCGATGTTTCCTTGAAAAAATCCGCGAAGCGAAAGAGAAAAAGCTTAAAGAATTAGATTTAAGCAATGATTGGCGTACTAATAAGGAAAAATTAACAGAGATTCCTGCTGAGGTGTTTGAACTGGAATGGTTGGAGGTTTTGAATTTGAGCGGCAACCAATTAACGACACTGCCAGAAGCGATCGCACCACGCAACATATTACTG
>JBBSCU010000287.1:0-6304 GCA_038249935.1 Chroococcales cyanobacterium | reverse complement strand
TTGACTGTTGTATTTTTGTTCATAACAAAACTGGCATCACGAAACTTTGGCGCACCTGTTTGGATGGACACAGGTGGATTTTTGGAAATCCCAAAACCTTCTTGAGGAATACCGAAAAAGTCTTTGTTGAGTTTGCGATCGCCATTCTGATCATCCACTACTGCGATCGCATAAGTTCCAGGCTTCAAACCAGAGAATTCTTTTTTTACAGAAGTTCCAGTAATCTTAACGCAGCCACTTTGACCTTCACTAGTATTACTCATCGGAAATCCTTTTTCACCTGCGTAAACTCTGAAGCAAATCTCACCTTTTTGGTGCTGTATTCCATTTACTACAACACTTAGTCTTGCAGTTGGTTCTGCATTCACTGTTTTAGCAAAGCTGATGCTCACTAAAGTAGCAAGCAAAACATGAGATAGTTTCAGCATAATTTTGTAGTGAAGAATAGGTGATTTTGGGGCTGATAAAAAGCTGCATTTGCCAGCTTTTATTTCTGAACTGATGCGTTCAAAGTGTGACTTGCTGTTTTTTAATTAATGCTGGTTGCCAACGTTTCCAAAGTACTTGCAGCACTCTTAGCAAATCTTTCAGCAAAAGATATTCTGTCCCTTTTAACTGCTGATGTAAACTTCTATGACAACACAGCCGCTCATATAAACTCAGGGGACTACGCCATATAGAGAGTACATACTCCCAAAGTATTCTCCAATGTGGCAATAAAATTTGTCCTTTCTTGGCTGAATCAAACCACACTGTATACTCATAAAAATCAGGCAGCATACTCAATAAGGGCTTTTGATTTTTATCAGCAAACAACAAATAATTGGGAAAGAACATACTCATTGATTGTTGCGGATGACTTCTGGCAAAAAACAGGTATTCAGGGATTTCATAAAACCTACCAATAATACCAAGTCTTAACAAGAGAATTCCATCTGCATTACCATAACCACCCATCGGCGGTATCATTCTCAAGGCACTAGCGCGAATTACCCCGTAATATTGATAACATAAATGTTTAGTCAGCAATTCGTGAAAATGCTCGTGTGATTTTAGTGCATCTGCCTTGAGTTTGATATCGTAATTTTGAAGAAAATTCCCCTGTTCATCAATGAAATATACCTGAGAGTGACACAAGATTATGGTAGGATCTTGGTCAAGTAACTCTACACACTTCTTGATAAAATCTGGAGCGTGTAGATCATCATGGGCTGCCCATTTAAAGTACTCACCTGAAGACAATTCAAAGACGCGATTGAAGTTACAGGCGCAACCGATATTCTTCTCGTTGCGGTAGTAACAGATACGTTGGTCTTGCTCGGCATAAGCTCTACAAATTTCTTCAGTTTTATCTGTAGAGGCATTATCTGAAATAATTAATTCAAAATCTTCAAAGCTCTGAGCCAAGAGTGAATCTATGGCTTCTTTGATAAATTTTTCACCATTGTATACAGGTAATCCGATGCTCAATCGTGGCTGATTGCTACTCATAGAAAACAAGTATTCTAAAAATCTGTGGACTATTTCATCAAACTTTGGATATCTGTTTTTTGCAGCCATTCATGTGTTCGCTGCATTCCTGATTCTAGATCAATTGCTGGTTTATAATTTAAAAGGCTTTGTGCTTTGACAATAGAACAGGCATAGGGACGAGTCATAAAATCTATAGACTCTGGTAAGATATCAACTTTTTTGCGAAAAAGTTTTTGTCCTTGAACACGCAGCTTTAGAAACAACTTGATTTCATCTTTCGGTAATGAAAGGGGTGCTTGTAAACCTTCCATTGCTGCTACACGCAAAAAATACTCTTTCCACGAAGTTTCTTGTCCGTCGGTGATATTAAATATTTCACCGTAAGTTTCTTTTTCTATCGCTAGAAAAATGCCATCAATCAGGTTATCTATATATACGTGATTGATTACTCCTTTACCATCGTTGGCACAGGCAAATAATTTTTGACGCATCATCAGAATTGGTCTGACTATCCAAGGAATACTTCCTGGTCCGTAAACATCTCCGGCTCGAATAACAATGATGCCAAAATCTGGAGAATTATTCAGTTCTAAGAGTGCTGTTTCGGCTTCTATTTTAGTTTGACAGTAGGGATTATTTTCGCCAGAGAGTGGCCCTGATTCTGTCACGCCATCAGGATAGTTAAAACCGTAAACCATCACACTGGATAGATGCACAAATGTTTTAACACCAGCCTGTTTAGCGGCTTTAGCCATGTTGACAGTACCGCTAACATTGGCATCACGAAAATGGTTAATTGAACCAGCTTCTTCGGCAATTTGATGTGTATGTAAAACGATGTCTACTCCCTGACAAGCTTTTTGGGCAATAGTAGAATCGGTGATACTACCAATAATTACCTCAACACCTAAATTCTGTAATTGTTTGTTCTTTTCTGTAGAACTTTGTAGTCCACGAACCTTTATTCCTTGAGCGATGGCTAACTCGGCTGTACGCAAGCCGACAAGTTCATCAATGCCAGTAATTAGGAGGGTTTTGTTGTTGAGGTTCATAGAGTTTGCTTATACCAATTTTGGATTTTAGATTAAAAGTCTGTTATCGGTGAAAGAATATCAAAATATTTTTTCACGCAGAGACACAGAGGAGCCAGCGCGGTCTTCTCCCAAAGGGAGAGGCTAGCGCCAAGGGGGTTTCCCCCATGAGTGACTGGCGTCGCGCAGAGAGAGAAAAAAGAGGTAATCCTAGAAAATATCTCCTGGGTCTGCGGAGCGGAGTTTGTTAATAGCAAGCGCTCCTGATGTTATACACATTAAAACTGTTGAAGTTAAGACAATCACTGCATTATTAGTGGTCATAACTATTGGTAATTTAGTTGATTCTTGTGCAAAACTATATACCAATACAGAAGTAAGAAATCCTGGGATATAACCTAAAATTGCCAAAATTAAAGCTTGCTGAAATACCACATTTAATAAGTATCCATTGGCATAACCTATGGCTTTTAAAGTGGCGTAAGCAACGAACTGCATAGCAATATTGCTATAAAGAATTTGATAAACAATAACCACACCAACAACCGCAGCCATTGTCAACATCAAGTTAAGAATAAAACCAATGGGTGTTCTAACAGCCCAATATTTTTTTTCAAAATCAATGAAGCCTTGGCGGGTAAAAACTTGGACATCATTAGGCAAACTTGCTTGCAAATTTTTCAGTACTGTTTCTGCGTTAGTACCAGGTTTAAGGGAAATCAAACCGATATCTATCATATCTGCCGGACGACTGTTAGGATTTATCCTCAAAAAAGTTGAGTCACTAACAAGTAAGTTGCCATCTACCCCAAAGGAAGGCCCCAAGCTGAATAACCCACCAATTCTGACTCTATAACCAATTAATGAATTGAAGGGAAATATTTCAATTGTCTGTGCAGTCTCTCCCGCATTAAATTTTTCAGCTATTGGGCCAAACTCTGGACGAGAAATTCGGTCAAAAAGCATGACATCGGGAATTTTTAGTTTATCTAAATTGTTCTCAACTTCTGGGATGTTAATCACAGGTTTACCTGGATCGAAACCAATAACATATATTGAATATTTCTCACCAGTTGCCGGGTTTTTCAGTTTCGCAAATTGCAAATACATGGGGCTAACTGACTCTACACCATCAAACCCCAGAGATTGATACAAACGAGTCCGCGAAAAACTTTGATTTGAGGTCAAAGATTTATATTGTGAACTGACTAAAAATAAATCTCCCTTGAGATTCTGATGCACTGCGGTTGCACTGGAATAGAGAGCATCTTGAAAACCAAGTTGCACAAACATTAGCAGCACAATAAAACCAATCCCGGCTACAGCTATTAGTAAACGAACTTTTTGCTGGGCTAGCTGTAGCCATGCTAAAGGAATTTTTAAATTCATGGATTTATTTGTTATTTGTCATTTGTCATTGGTCATTGGTCATTGGTCATTGGTCATTTGTTAATGACTAATAACTAATAGACTAAATATGAATGGCGACATCTACCTGTAAGTTGGTTAAACGAGCTACTCGCTGGCTATCTGCGGGATTATCAATGGAGATTTTTACCTCAATTATTCTGCGGTCTGTATCTGATCCGGGGTTGAGGCTGAAGATGCTTTGCTTGTCAACTTGCCAACCAATCTCTTTCACGGTGCCCTGTAATTTTCCAGTAAATGCAGTGCTGGTAAGGGTGGCTTTTTGTCCTACACGCACTTTTTGAACATCGGTTTGATACACCTCTGCAATCACATACATTTGAGATGTCTTACCTATTTCAGCAAATCCTCTGCTGGTGCTGATTACTTCTCCAGTTTTGGCATGAATTTTTAAAATTTTGCCATCTATGGGAGATTTGATGTAACTTAAATCCAAATCGGCTTTTGCTTGTTGAACAGATGTTGTTGCACTGTTGACTTCAGTTTGTGCTACCTGAACATCTACAGTACGCACTTCACTAATACTTGTTAGTTGTGCTTGTGATTGCTTGCGTTGTTCTTGGTATGTGTCTTGAGTGCGCTTGAGAGTGGCTTGGGCTTCTGTTAGTTGCTGTTGTGTAGTCTTGAGTTGCAAAGCTTTGGTATCTGCGATAGAAGCCGCGATCGCACCTTGTTTGTATAATTGCTGATAGCGATCGTTTTCGGCTTGAGCATTGTCTACTTCAGCCTGGATGCGGGCGATTGTAGCCTGTTGGGTAGCAACGTCTCCTTTATATTGTGGCTCTAAACGTGCGATCGCGGCCTTTTGAGCATCAACATCTCCGGTTTTAGCTCCAGATTTCACCTGCGCTAGTTTAGCTTTGGCAACTTGCAGTTTGTCTAAAGCCTGTTGCAATGCGGTTCTAGAACGACCATAATTTTCTAGATACGCCAATAATTGCCCTGCTTTAACCGCATCTCCTTCTTTTACCAACAGTCTTTCTACTCGCACCCCATTATTAGAATTGGGAGCAGTTAAAGAAGTAACTTCACCTTCTGGCTGCAAACGTCCCAAGGCAGTCACAGCAACTTTAGCAGGAGTGGCAGCTTTTGGAGCATTTGTTGGCGCTGTTTGAACTTTAGGTTTAGACCAAAACGGTGCCAAACTATAGAAAGTCATTAACCCAACCGCTAAAGTGAGAGAAGTTGCTAAAATTACTTGCGATCGGCCTATGGGTTTTGTGAATAATCGGCTTTCTTTATTTGCTGCCATATTTTCATTCCAATTCTGTTTTTTTAGAGGATAATCTGGCTATATTTAGTCGATTAGAATAGACTCATCCGCAAATTACCAAGAGGGCTTTTCCTCTATGGTTTCTACCTTAATAAAGTGGATGGTTCTAAATTGGTTTTATATGAATTGTTGTACGCTTCTGCCGCCCAAACTCACTACCCTGGCGCGAAAATTAATGGTGTGTTACTTCAAAGCTTCCTAAGTTATATCCTAATTTGACATCTAATCCAGTAGCGTAAAATACAATAACACTAGCCAGAAAACTTAACTCTCAATCACAACGAAGCGCTAATAAAAATGATATCAAAAATTGGATAAACTTGTCATTAAGCATGGCGTAAAAAGCGACTTTTGTCAATAAATTGACTTCGTATAAGTCTTGATTCCCTCACTAAAATATTTCATTACAGTAAGATTAGGGACTATTTATTAATCAGATTTTATATTACTAACAGATTATTGTTAGTAAGGTTGTGTACTATAAGACATTCTTATAACGATTCCTAGTAGGGGCAATTCATGAATTGCCCCTACTATTAGCCCTGTAACTGATTGCAGAGTGGGTTGGTTGGTGATGCAAAATCTGAGCTTTGCTTCGGTTCACTTTTTGCTGAAGACCCATTTAACCCATATTATGTTTATCAAGGAACATACTGAAAATTAACATTTGCTTTATAAATAACCGCTTTACTTCTTAACTTGGCTTATATTGAAAAATGACCAAAAACTTTGACTCAATTATGATGTTTATCTAAGAAAAATACTTATGGTTATTCAACTTATCTATGTATTCATTGAATTGTTAGTTACTAGACAACAGATTTGCATTTTTAATTTAATCAAGAGAATATTTATGTCTAACCCGTAGACAACAAAATCTCTCACACATTTTTATAGTCACAAATTATACTTTTATAGTGGATTTTATGCAAAATTCACATCAGTAAGAGTATATGGCTATTTATAAAATAACTTTAAAGGAATGATTTAGTTTCTGTAAAGTATGTTATTGTTTTTATTAATTCAATGCTTTAAAGTAGTTAGGTAAATTAGTTATTTAATTGAAATCCTGAAATTAAAAATAACTAAACATAACTGC
>JBBSCU010000286.1:0-6405 GCA_038249935.1 Chroococcales cyanobacterium | reverse complement strand
TGACATCAACAACTAAATCGGCTAGTTTGTCTAGGGTTTGAGGAGACGCGCCGATACCAATTTTAGGGGCAATTGTTGCTTGGGAGTTATCGCTTAATGTGTCTGCGATCGCACTCCCCGGCGCATGAGCAACATGAGCTGCTGAATGAGGATGACCCGCAGGTTCAAAGCCGCCCATTTGGTTAAAAACATCTACACTGTAAATGCCCAAACCGAGAACAATCACTGTTGGGATTGCTGTCCAAAAGATTTCTAAAGGAACGTTACCTTCAACTGGTAAGCCAT
Organism: Chroococcales cyanobacterium; assembly: GCA_038249935.1. GTDB lineage: Bacteria > Cyanobacteriota > Cyanobacteriia > Cyanobacteriales > Nostocaceae > Nostoc. The sequence continues at coordinate 6,120 of JBBSCU010000286.1, read as the reverse complement.
CGGTATCATCACCGCGACGGCGACGAAACTGAATCAAAAAAACCACAATGGTTCCTTCTACCACCAAGAAGAATGCGATCGCAATGGTAAACATGACGTTAAAAAAACCGTCTACCAAAGGCGCTTGTAGCGATGCTTGCTCCGGCATTAAAGTGTGGTTGTGACCAATCCAAATGCTGATTGCTGTAACTACTATCCCAGCAACCAGAGTCCATAGTGAAACAGGAACTTGTTGCATATATGCTACCTGCTCTGTAAACCGTCTTGAAACCTGTGATTTTCTAGGAATTGGACATTGTTATCTATTCCCCACTCCCTACTCCCTACTCCCCATTCCCTTTTCACTTATTAACTTTCTAACGTGCAGCCATAAAAAAAGGGGGAAACTTCCAGATTTTTTCCATATCTTTCCCCCAAAAAATACAAATTATATTTCAACTCCTATAACAAAGTTAGCCCCCTACTCCCAGAAAAGCTAGTTGTTCCAAGAGGGCACTGTTAGACCTAATATTGATTAGGCTATATTAGCAGCAAGTTTAGATTTGTTAATAGCTAACATTTTGCAATTTACGGATTTGTTTACTGTAAACTTTTTTTAGTTACAGTAACTATTTAGTATTCCCCTCAAGTTACCTTGCCTAGCGCATTTACGCTTATTACAAACAGTGCCTCCTTGAATTAACAACAATTTTGACGACTCCAAAAACCTTAATTGTTTAGTGCAACATGGGTGTAGCAATTCTTGGGACAAATCCGCGAACAAGCTTCACAACCAATACAGTTCTCTGGAGAAGTAACTGCCATTACTTTCCGTTCAATTTCTTCATCATCTTCATCTTCCACAAATTCCCCTTCTTCGTTTAGCGCCTTCAAACCTAGCACATTGTAACCGCATACTTTAACGCATCTGCCACAGCCGATACATTTATCCTTGTCGATTTCCTGAGCAAATTTTGGTGTCCAAGTCTTGCCGCCAAATGTCAAACCTGTTAGTTGTGCCATGAATAAATCCTCGGCAATTTTGCCTGTCAATCCGTTTGTGCATTAATCATCATATTATCCTAATATTTTATTGTTTGAGATTCAAAAACTACTTTTATCTCATCAAGATTCGATGACTTTGAACACAATACTAAATTACTTTTTCTTGAAAGTTATAGATAAAAATTATTACCAATAATATGTTTTCCTCGTTCATAATGCCCCGCATGGGAACGGATTCATTCAGTCTCTGACTCAATATCTAACTGGAGGCAGCAGCCCCTAACCCATGCAGAGTATAGAACGTGAGAAAGAAAAATTGGGGATAAAGCCTCGTGTAGATGCAGTTTTATTATTTCCCGCAAATGCAACTATATCTATAACAGTGATGATATTCTTTTTCAAATATATTTAGTTTTAGGCAAATAAATCTAGATAAACAGTATACATACAATTTTAGATGTTCACTAGTTACATTTTGATATATGCAATATGTATTTTATAAAGCAACAATTTTCAATTTAGTTGTGATTTAACTATTTAGATAAATGGTGATAAAAGAAATAGTATTTTTTAAAATAAAGAAACATAATTAATTTATGAAGGAACTGTAAAGTTTGTGGCAGAATATTACCCTATATTAAATATTAAACTTATTAATAAATCAGATAAAATCCAATTGCAATAGGCTTACAATTTTCCTAAAAATACTTTGGATAAGGTTTTGTAGCCAAAATCAAAATGCTCATCAAACACCTAAACAAATAAATGTTAAGATTTTTTTCTAAGCTCAGTACGAACAAACTAATGATTTTTTTCATGAAATGTATAGTTAATAAGAAGTTTTATTAGGCTCAGTTTTAAAGCCTTAAATAGTTTCCGATTGGATGCAAAGTCAAAATATGGATGTGGGGAGTGAGTGTGGTGAGAAGAGTTTATTCTCGCCAAAAACATAATGTGGTAGCGAGTCATGAATAAACAGGACTCATCCAGGGGAAACCTGAGCCAGACATCTCAACGATTAGAGTGGGAAAAGAGCCTTATGCCTTATACAATTCCTAACAACAGTTGCGTTGGATGTGACAATTGCCGTCCCTTATGTCCTACGGGTGCAATCAAAATAGAGGGCAATGAATACTGGGTTGATCCTGGTCTTTGTAATAATTGTGAGGGCTATTATTCGGAACCACAATGTGTAATAGCTTGTCCAACTAATTCTCCCATTCCTTGGCAGGCAAAAAAGGGGAGATGCAAAGTTGAACCGAGAGATGCTACCAGCTTAGACTTGTTTTCTAACGGCAAGAATAATCCATTTGCTTCCGCGATCGCTATTTGGGAAGCTTGTAATGTCCTAGCACAACGCACGTCTCTACATTGGGAAACCGATGAAGAGGGTTACTTGTGTTACAGCCGACAAGTCAACCAAGGCCGAGGTGCGATCGCTTTTCACATTCAAGATCCGTTCAAAGTGAACGACAAAGCTACAGATATAGCCGCAATTGAGGGGCTTGACATCAGAACCGCTTGCATACATCTAATTTTTGCAGCTTATGCCACAGCTTTAGAGCAACCTTGGGAGCAAGAATTTGCGATCGATGAGCGACAAATTGAGAAATATTTGGGGATGGAGAAACGCAAAGACTTGAGCAAAGCTGCCAAGCTAGCTTTAATGAAAAATATTGTCCAGCAAGCTTGCTCACTAATTATCTCCATTGACTGGCCTCAACAAGGTCGAATTAACGGATTCTCTGTTAAAGAAAGCCGCTTATGGCACTTGGTGGACATTCAGCACCATTTTCAAGAAGACAATCTGGGATGCAAACATCTTATTGGGCTAACTTTTAAAGTAAAAGCAGGTGTATGGGCACAGTATTTCTTAAATAAACAAGCGTGTAAAGAGCGAACCGCATTCTATCAATACGGTAGTCTCCCCAAAACGCTGCTAACCACAGTCATGAGCATTTGGCAGCAACATGAAGGCGCAGTCCGACTAATGCTGTGGTTGCTATTTAAAACCAAAATGGGTAAAGAACAACGCATTACCATTCCTACCTTGCTGCGTATTGCTTACGGTGAGGAAAAAGTTGCCCTTGCATCCAGACAACGGGAAGAACGTAAACGTCTGCTGCGAACTTTTGAAAGCGATTTGGAAATTCTCAATCACTATGGAATGAAACCAATTTTCGATCCAGTTACCTATCCATTAGAAATTCAACCTTTGTGGGCGAAATTAGTTGATCTTCCTGAAGATCCAGATGAAGCATTAGAATTTTGGACTAATGACGGTGGTGCTGAAACTCGCCTCACAGACACAGGCCCTCGTGGTAAGTGGAATCTGCTAATGAATGCGCGGATTTTGGCTTTTGAACTCCCACCAGAATGGGATCAGCAAATTTCAGAATCAGAAAAAAGGCAACGACGAACTGCTAAAGCCAAAAGGAAGCCCAAAACTACAAACGATTTGCTGGGTGAACAGATTTTGCAAGCGCGAAAAAATTTGAATCTCTCCCAAAGGGAATTGGCAAAGCTCACAGGTAAAAGTCAAAGCTGGATTCGAGATATCGAAAATGGTCGTTTAAAAGCCAAATTAGAAGACCAAATACTGTTACGGAAAGTCTTAAATATGGCTTAATCTTGAACCGAGATTGGGAATTTAAACGCAAAGGAACGCAAAGATTTTGTTACGAGGTTATAAAATCTTCTACTAAATATAGCATTTAATTAATCCATAAACTCTGCGTTTCTTTGCGCTTCCCTTTGCGTTCCTTTGCGTTGAAAAATATTTTTACGTACTATAACTCATTACCTTACTAGAAACAAACCAGAGACTAGCTACAGCATATTTATTAACTACCAACTCTTGTGTAGCATTGCACGAACTCTTCAGTTGTTGAGTCTTGGTTTCATCTTTCACAACTTTAGCTTGGTAAGTGTATAGAGAACCAGAAGGTTGTTCAAAACTTAGTTCAGCGAGAATAGTATTATTGTCTAAACTTTGCTCCAAAATTTTACCTGTAACTTTGTAGTTAAACCAATCCCATCCGTTGCGGAGGATTAGTTCTCTTTCCAAAATCTGAAGTGCAGCAGGTAGAATTCCCCAGCCTCGATAGACTTTATTTAAGCATTGAATATCGCCAGTCCGGGTCAGAATCGATCTGAATGAATCTTGATCAAGAACACCGTAATATCTTCCTTCTGGCAAGTCTATAACTGTTGGTGCAAACCGATGTCCGCCAAAGTGCGATGATTTCCAAATTCGGACATTATCCAAGCAAAAATCAGCAATAGTCGCTGTTAATTTGAAGTAAAAGGGAGCGCCATATCTGGCACAGCATTTATCATGGCTACCGTGGGTACACACTAAAATATCTCTAGTTTTATCAGCTTCTACCTCAGAATTAGAACTGATACCCCATAACCATTTTTGGACGACTGCTGCTACTTGCTCAATATTTGATAGCTGAAACTCTTGCTTGCATAAACCATTAGTTAATCCCTCTTTTCTTTGATAAATTAAAAGCGTAGTGTGGTTTACTTTGTGTGATATATCATTAGCAATTAAGAGGAATCTAATTGGTAATTTAGCACGCTTTACTTCTTCTACCAAAATCCTCAAACTCTGGGGTACCCACTTGGAATTAAAGGCTTCTGATGTCCAAGGTAACGGACACTCAACTAAAATATAGGTTTGGTAATTAGTGGCACTACCAATAACATCTTCTCCTGCTTGCCGTGAATAGTCAGAACAAAAAACAGTATTCATCTAGCTATACTCATTAGCGTACTTTATGGACAAAAGGTATTACAAACTACAATTGTGTTCTTGACTACAATATCCTTAACTCAAGGAGATAAAAAAGAACAATATGTATTTCCCAGTTCAAACTAGGTAGCCATTTTATAACATCATTTCTAATCAACCTCTTCCCCGTTAATAAATTCTCCACAATATAGATAAACAGTACCAAGAGATATTTTTCCGTAGTAGCAGCGTTAATTTTGTATTTAGTTTTATTGTTATTTGGTATCTTATAAATTTCCACTTGCTGAAACTCGGATTTTCTGAAGTTAGTTTTTTGAAATCTTCTACACTATCTGCTTTTAATGTATCTATAAATATATACATATTGCGAATAATTATCAATTGTCTTAGAAAAATAAAAATAATTAAATCAGGGGTAAATGCTTTAGTGCCCCTTACTCCATGCGTGATAAGTTAATGATCAAAACTAGTGACTAATTATTCGCAGCGTCACTGACATCAACATTAACAAACCTAATATTTAACATTTTACCTAATTTAACTTTCTAAAGCTCATGTCAGGGTTTGATGATAGGCATCTGACTTGACTTTAGCTGAAGTCAATAATAAATGCAAGTATTTGATAATCTTTATAAGTTCTTTACAATTATGTAGCATCTAGGAGGTTAGTTAAATTAAGGTTAACGGTGAATATGTAAATTTTTCTTACATAGTTTCGGATGGAGACACTAACAATGTTTATCCAATTTCTGTTAGGAGTGTTATCATACTAAATGTTTCTGTTCTGCCAAAACCGCTTAATATTATCTGCTTTGTTTTAGATATTCATTTGGGGAAGCTTGCGACATCTCTAGGACTTTTAGGTTTTGATACTTTATACCGCAATGACTACGAGGATGATAAATTAGCTCAAATATCTTACAGCGAAGCGCGGATTCTCTTGACTCGTGATAAAGGTCTATTGATGCGTAGTTTAATATATAGCTACTATTCAAGTTTCAATCCCTAATAGGGATTTTGATGAATTGCAATATCCTGTAAGCTTTTCTTCGTATACAGCTTTGATGTTTCAATCCCTAATAGGGATTTTGATGAATTGCAATTCTGCGAAACGAAGTGGAGTAGACAATCATTCTTGTTTCAATCCCTAATAGGGATTTTGATGAATTGCAATGCTTCATTCTTCCCGGTTTCTTTGGTCATCCAAGGTTTCAATCCCTAATAGGGATTTTGATGAATTGCAATTTTACCTTTAATATAAGCTACTCCTGGGGATATAGTGTTTCAATCCCTAATAGGGATTTTGATGAATTGCAATTACGGATACAGAAGCCGAGAGTTACATTGGCTCTGTGTTTCAATCCCTAATAGGGATT
>JBBSCU010000285.1:0-6418 GCA_038249935.1 Chroococcales cyanobacterium | reverse complement strand
CAACTGTTTTCACTGCTGTCACCAACAAGCTTTAAACCACTAAAATCATGTTCAGGTAAAGATGAAAAAAAACTGCACAGTTTTAAATCAGTTATGTACCCAGGTTGCTGTGGCTTTGAATCAACCCTTAGAACGTATTTCGACAGAAATGGTTTTTCGCAGTTTATACCATTTCTCTCGTGCTGTCCTACGTGATGAGGCTGATGATCTTGTTACCTACCTCGTTGAGCACCATAAACTTCTAGGATTAGTTAAACAAAGGCGTAAGCGCCACCCTTGAGATTGACGCTTATACACAACAAATATGGGCTTTATCCTTTTAAGCTGACACCAATGCCCCTACAGCATGGTCTATTTACGATCAAAGGATAATTAATCAAACCCTGAAACAACCTATTTTCGTTAATCCACATTATGATTAATTTGTATAGTGCGTAAGTCCTAAATTTGATTGCTTCAACGGTGCGGTTTTGATCCCGCTCATCTAAAGCATCGATCGCATTGCTCAAAATATTCATGAAAACCTGGTTTAATTGTCCCGGATAGCACTCTACAGAAGGTAAATCGCCATAGTCTTTGTAAATTTGAATCTCCGAGCGATCGGGACTGGCTTTAAGTCGATTTTCTCGTTTTGAAACATTTCTTAGAGTTACAATCTCAAACCTTTTGCGATCGCTAGCTTGAGAAGAGCTTTTCAGACTATATTGTACTTTTCTTTTTTACCTGGATATCAGATCAATCGCAAATCCTAATAAAAAACCCCCTCTGCCTTGTCATAGTAGAGTGATTACAAGGCAGAGAAGTTTCATTTTTTATTTTTGTAGAGGCGGGTTTTAAGAATAATGCTGGCAAAAAACCAGTTCCTCTGATTTAAAACCTGCAAAAACCTATGTTGTGTTTATTTTAACCTGCCTACTCAGTTCAGCCTATTTCCAATCGGGAATCTCGGCATCTTCACCACCAATCCCAATTCCAGTGTTAAATATTTCCGCATCAGTAAGGTTGAGATCATTCATTGATGCTTTGTACACATTAGAATCGTGAATCGTGGCGCGAGTAAAATTTACTCCGTTGAGATTGGTTTGCTTCAAATTCACATTGCTTACATAAGCTGATGTTAAGTTAGCACCTGCTAAGTTTGCACCAGTTAAGTCAGCACCTTCGAGGTTAGCCCCTACAAGGTTGGCTCCTTGGAGCTTCGAGCCTCTCAAGTCAGCACCAATTAAATGAGCGCCACTGAGGTTAGCTCCCGATAGATCACACTGGACACATTCGCCAGTTGAAAGCAGCTTTTGCAAGTCCTGCGGATTATCGGCTCTAACCAAGCTCGTGAAAAATAGGGGAGTTGCTAAGGCAATGGCCGCTAATAGCTGGAGTTTCATAATTTTCCCCCTTAATAATTAAGTTGCGTCCGTTCTGTCCCTCACGACTCTATTATCTCACTAAACTTCGTGAGGTCAATCTATCTATGCCTTCATAAGTTGGTTGTGAGATGAAAGAGCGATGATGACGAGAGAAAAAATGCCATTTATTCTATTTTTGGACGATTTTTACTCGATAAACCTTAAAAACTGCCAGTGTTAAATCACTATTAAATCTTTTTAAAAGCTTGCACTACTTGCTAGAATTTGGCTCCTTTGATAAGTATTTATACTTTATCAATTGATTGAATAATATATAAATCATTTAGGATTGCTATATTAACAATTACTGTTAGGTTGTAGCCTTGAGAAATTCTCTCATATATTTATTAACCAACTCAGGCTGTTCTTGCTGCACCCAATGTCCACAATTGGGAATGTACTTGATTTGAAAGTCTCTGACATAGGCTGCGGTATCGTAGGTTAGTTCCATGCCGAGTGCAGTGTCATTTTCTCCCCAAATCATCTGTGTTGGCACTTCCAGCACACCCCAATTTGGATTTAGCATTCTCTGTTGAAAAATATTACGGTAGTAGTTCAACATTCCTGTGAGGGCACCGCGTTTTGCAGCAGCATCTTTATAAGCGTCAATATCCGCTTTAGTGAAAGCACTCTTGTTAACTGCTGTATCTTTAAAAACTGCTTCAATTGCTTGGTAGTCTGAAGATTGTAAAAATAATTCTGGTATCCACGGTAGTTGAAAGATAAATATATAGTAACTACGCAGCAACTGTTTGACGGTGCGTAAGCCTTGGGCAAATTTAGCAGGATGAGGCAGATTAAGTATAATTAATCGCTCTAACATTTCGGGGTGAGTGTATGCGAAATTCCAAGCGATCGCACCACCCCAATCATGTCCAACTAAAACACACTTTTGGTATCCTAATGCTTTAATTATTCCCTCAACATCTTTGATAAATTCATTCATTACATAAGCTGATTGCTCTGTTGGTTTATCACTATCGTTGTAGCCACGCAAGTCAAGGGCGACGACTTTAAAATCTTGGGCAAATTCTGGTATTTGATGCCGCCAAGAGTACCAAAATTCAGGAAACCCATGCAACATCAACATTAAGGGGCCTTCACCTTGGGTAACGTAGTGTAGCTTCACCCCATTGGTAGTTATATATTCGTCTTTCCAAGAATGTTCTATTACAGACATAATTAATTAAATCTTAGCTTTTAAAACACTAAATAATAATACTGTATTTTAGCTTTCCTGTAATATTATTTGCAACAACGTAACATCTCTTGAATGACCGTATTTAGATAGTGATTTTTAGCAAAAGTGTTAAACAACTTGCCTTGGGATAGATGTGAATTGTAGATACATACTGATAAAGTGTAAGCATAATTATAACCATGCTTACCATGACACAACAGTTGACACACGATGCTTCATTGTGGGTTGAGCGACTGGCACGATTTGGCTATCTTTCCAAAGGAGTAGTTTACGCGATCGTTGGATTCCTAGCAGCACAAGCAGCTTTTGGCCTAGGTGGTAAAACAACTGATACCCAAGGCGCTCTCCAAACAATTGTCAACCAGCCATTTGGTAAGTTTTTGCTGGCTTTGGTTGCAATTGGCTTGATTGGATACGTAATTTGGCGTTTTGTGCAGGCAATTAAAGACCCTGAAAATAAAGGTAACGATGCCAAAGGTTTGGCAATGCGAATCGGTTACGCAATTAATGGCGTGATTTATGCAGGTTTAGCCTTAAGTGCTGTAAAACTTGTCATGGGTACAGGTGGCGGCAAAAATAGTAATTCTACTGAAGATTGGACAGCACGTTTGCTCTCTCAACCCTTTGGTCAATGGTTAGTTGGAACTGTAGGGGCGTTTATAATTGCTCTAGGCTTCTATCAGTTTTATCAAGCTTTTAGTGGCAAATTTCGTAAAGAACTTAATTTAACTGAATTAAGCAGCATAGAAACTGAATGGGTAATCAGCATTTGCAGATTTGGTTTAGCGGCACGAGGTATAGTATTTTGCATGATCGGCTGGTTTCTAATCCAAGCAGCAAGGCAGTCAAACGCCTCTGCCGCAGGAGGTTTGGATGAAGCATTACAGACGCTAGCCCGACAGCCTAACGGAGCATGGCTTCTAGGTATTGTGGCGTTAGGTTTGGTTGCCTATGGGATTTACACAATGATACAAGCGCGGTATCGTCGGCTAGTTAATGTTTAGAGGGTGCAGCGCAGAAAATTTCAGTTTCGGAAAATGGCAATCATAGAAATGCGTGGTATCTGGCTGACCACTACTGATAGTAAAGTTCTCAGGTCAAAACAACGTATTGCTGAGGCAATGGATTTCCTTGCGGAGACGGGATTTAATGTAGTGTTTCCCGTTGTTTGGAATAAAGCAGTAACTTTGTATCCTAGTCGCACAATGCAGCAGACCTTTGGAGTCGAAATTGACCCGATGTGTGTAGGACGCGACCCCTTAGAAGAAGTGGTGGTTGAGGCGCGGCGAGTTGGGTTGAAAGTCATTCCTTGGTTTGAATACGGCTTTGCCAGTTCCTACAATTTGAATGGCGGTATGCTTTTGCAGAAAAAACCGGAATGGGCTGCGCGTGATTGTAACGGTAACTTACTGAAGAAAAACGGCTTTGAGTGGTTGAATGCACTCGACCCACAGGTGCAGGAATTCTTGTTGAACTTGGTGCTGGAAGTTGTGAAGAATTATGATGTGGATGGTGTTCAAGGTGACGATCGCTTCCCTGCATTACCCTCTGAAGGTGGCTATGACGAGGGAACTACAGCACGTTATCATCAGCAATTTGATCACAATCCGCCCCAGAACCCCAAAGACAGACAATGGTTACAGTGGCGTGCAGATATTCTCACTGACTTCTTGGCGCGTCTCTACCGAGGGGTGAAAGCAGTTAATCCTAACTTGCTAGTAGCGATCGCACCTAATATCTATAATTGGGCATTCCAAGAATATCTGCAAGACTCACTCACATGGCTGAAGCGGGGAATAGTTGACGTAATTAACCCGCAGATTTATCGCCGTGATTTTAGGAGTTACCGTGGGGTAGCTGAGAAAACATTGCTGTTAGCGGATAGCTAAGGTTTAGCCCATTCTGGCTCCACTGACTCCTGAATTCTGTTTGATCAACCAATAGGACGATTTCCAGGATTAACCGCATGAATATACTCACTACCCGATCGCGGTCTTCCTCGTTTATAATAGGCTTCTTCTGGTTTACCCCATCCTAATTGCAAAATTATTTCCAAAAAGCTAGAATTTTCCCATTTCCACAAACTTGCCCATTCTGTTATTTGAGCAATTCTTTCTACATCGGGTGTTATAATCTGTTGGTGTTGTTTGCTATTATTAAAACTCAAATACAAGTCCATTTCTATAGTGACTTCATACCAGAATTTCAAGATGGAATTTTTAGCTGCTTTTAATATCTCTAAGTCAGTAGCGATCGCAATTAATTCATTATCTACTTCGGGATAATGCAAGCTTTTACCTTTGACTATCATCTCCCGCCAGATAATACCTGAAACTTGATTTTCTCTTTGATAGTCGTGAATGGCAGTTTTGAAATCTTGATAGGCAGTGAACTGTTGCAGCCCATCAGTTTTAATAAACTGGTCAATTAAAGGATTGCCAGACACTTTTACTTCTAACTTTAGACGTTTACCCTTGAGGCAAGCTTGGCGTTCGGCTGCCAAAATTTGAATTAGCTCTTGGGTGGTGTAAACCTTTGACATTAGAATACACTCTAGTTAGGCATTGGGCATTGGGCATTAGGTATTTGTTACGGACTATAGACTAATAGATTAATTTCCTTAATTGTTAATACAGATATTTAAATATTATCCTTTGGGATACTCACAAATGCAGTAGCAGATATCACTAAAAATTGGGGTAGACCAATTTGGTCTACCGTATAAGTTACCTAGCTAACTCACTACTGAATTCATTGAAGGCTCGCCGCTTTAACTGTGCTGTTTCGATGCGTGGTAATAAATCCAACATTTTGCGAAATTCATCGTCTATTTCTTCAAAAGGTACTTGACCCTTCTTATTTAAAACTACTTGACCTGATTGATTAAACACTACAACTTGAGGAACACCCCCAGAATAGTAATATCCTGGTTCTGTAGGGTTGTAAGTCTCTTTGGGCAGGATAGTATCTACATTAATCGGGATAATTTCTACTACCCGACCATAAAATTCCTGTACTCGTGAAATTGAAATGGCATATCTTTTGGAATCGCTGCTGTCATCCACATAAAAAGCCAAAAATATGGGTTTATGTTCCGCTAAAGACTGTGCAAGTGTTTCTTTGAAAGGAACTAATGAACCATTGCCAGCATAAACTACAAAGATATTGCCATCGGATAAATCATTATCAAGACCAGCAAATGCAGGTTGCATACTTATAATTAAAAGACTTGCAAGCAACAACGCGCATTTGGACAGCAACCTTAGCCAGCCAGCAATTTGTTTATGTAAAAAAAGAAACTTTGTGCTATTCATCAAAAAGAACCTTGCAAGCTACTACTTGTTGTGAGTTTGTACTGAATTCGGCAAACTGGGCTGGATATGTAATTACGCCCATGCACTATTTTTTAAGATAACGCTTACTGAGATTATCTCTCGGAAGTGGATGATAGAGATGAGGAGTAGGAGGTAGGGAGGCAAGGGCGGCAGAGTGGCAGGGAGGCAGAGAGGTAGGAAAAGTAGTTTGAGGTTCTAAGGTGGATGAATCCAGTTCTAAGGTGGATAAATCCAGTTCCGAGGTGGATGAATCCAGTTCCGAGGTGGATGAATCCAGTTCTGAGGTGGATGAATCCAGTTCTGGGGTGGATGAATCCAGTTCTGAGGTGGATGAATCCAGTTCTGGGGTGGATGAATCCAGTTCCGAGGTGGATGAACGAGTATCTAATTTTCCTTGTCCCCTAGTCTCCAATTCGCAATGTCCCCTACTCCCCAGTCCACTGCATCTTAATTTTGAGGCTGGCTTTTTGCGCTAAGAT
>JBBSCU010000284.1:0-6544 GCA_038249935.1 Chroococcales cyanobacterium | reverse complement strand
TGGCTGTACGTTAATTTCCCAGTCCAGTGACTCCTGCGAATTGTTCATCTGAGAGCTAAAAAACTGGCGGTCTTGTTGAGCAATAAAGACAATTAATAGTTTACCTGCTAGATACTTTTGGCGCACACAGAGTAAAGTTGCCGCTGCACGGTTAGCCTCTTGAATTTTCCCTGCTGTATCAGTTACTAAATAACCATCGGGAGCAAACTCAAACAATTCTTGATAACGCTGGCGCTCTTTCTCTACTGCTGCTCGTGTTACATCTAACTGCTCGGAGGCTGTTAATAATTCTTCGACTGCGGTGTGGAGTTCTTCAAAAGCCTCTGTTATTGTCTCTTGTTGTGAGTTTGGCTTAATTGCACTGCCTTGCAATAGTCGTTGTACGTGTGAGCGCAATTTCTCTCTCTGTTGGCTAAATCCATCTACGTTCATATTACTGAATTGACAAAACTATGAACCGTAGCTGTAAAGTAAGATGGCAGGGTAAGCAATCCCCATGCCTTTCTCGAAACTTCAAGTCCTGTTGAGTAGGGGAGCATCGGGTTTCTTGCGAAAGCGGACAGGTTGTAAATAAATATAGCAGAACTTGCTTTCTTAATAGTTAAAAATTTATCGATAACAGCATATTTATCTTACTTATTTTTCCAATAGTTCTTAAGATGCCTTTAGTGGATCGAAAACTTTTGTGATTTGAGGAAAAATAAGGGTTTTAGACAATGCTTTTAGGCTGAATAATAGCCTTTGTTTTTCTTACTTGGCTCCCTGATCACATAGAATACCATACAAAGTGGACTGCTAATATCCCAGTTTTCTAGTATTGTTAAAGCCGATCAATTATCTTGGCATTCTCTGGCAATGTTGCGTCTCTTTGCCCAGCAGTACGCGCCCTAGCAGTGAACAAACCAATGGGAGTATTTAATAAATCTACAGGAGTCGCTTTACCTGCGATTGCCTTCTTAATATCTCTTGGTACTTCCTTTAATAACCAACGTACTAAGCGATAGCCGCATTCTTTGAGTGTAATCTCTCGCATCAAATCTACACCGTGTAGTTCGTGTAGGTAACGATTTGAGCGTCCATACCGCCGCCATTGACTTTGCAGTTCTTTGAGTGTAGCCCGGTGGCGGTGCTGAACGATCGCCTCTGGGGCAAATTCCAAACGCCCGATGTTTTCCTCTAAAATCCGCCAGCAAATGTCTGCATCACCCCCAGTAGTAAGATAGGGGCGAAATAAACCCGCTTTTTCTAAGGCGATGCGTCGAATCGCTAAATTAGCGGTTTGACCATAGGGACGAAAGGAATGGGCAAGGGTATGTTTTTGCGATAGAGTTTCTTCACGGTCTGCCTGTTCTTCTAACAGAGTTTTGCCTGGTAGCGCCAAAATTTCACCAGCGACCATCACCACTTCTTTGTTGACAAAAGGCAGAATTAATGTATCTAACCATTGCGGTTGTGGACGACAATCAGCATCGGTAAAAACTATAATTTCGCCCACAGCCGCACGAATCCCAGTATTACGAGCAGCGTATGAGCTTTGAATGTGGTTTTCGCTCAACGGGTGAATTGTAATTGGGCAATTTTCGGCAGATGTTTTCAGGATGGTGAGAGTGCGATCGCTACTATTATTGTCCACCAATAAGTACTCTACCCGGTCTTTTGGGTAAGTTTGAGACAATAGACAATTGAGCAAATCTGGTAAATCTGTCTCACCGTTATAAATAGGAATAACCACCGACACCATTGGCAAAAAGCTGGTGACGGTGGTTATATCAACTGGTTGATGATTCATAAATCTGAGACTTTGTAGATGAGATTACTAGCTAGTATTCATAACTCCAAAAACCTGGATTTGGGAATATATCAACATCTGTTAACAAACAAATCACTTACCTAAAATTTCAATTCACCAGCGCGGCTCATGGGTCGAGTCGGTTGATTTGCCGGCGGTTGGACAAAGTTGTTAGCGGATAGAATTGCGATCGCCCGGGCATATTGCGGATCGCTCTTAGTTCCAATTAAATCTGGATTAGAAGCCAACTGCCGCTCTTGTGGCTCTGTCAAGTCTACCTTAATATCCGGCGTAATCCCTTTATGGTTGATATCCGTTCCCGCAGGTGTGTAGTAATGGGCAATGGTGACAGCCAAGCCAGAACCATCTGCGAGTTCATGAACTGACTGAACCAACGCCTTACCAAAGGTTTGACCGCCGACAACTACTGCCCGTTTATTATCTTTGAGTGCGCCTGTAAGGATTTCGCTAGCACTAGCTGAATTACCATCAACTAATACCGCTAAGGGACGATTTGTTAGAGCAGTGCGATTGGCTTTAGTTTCCTCAGTGCCGCCTACACGGTCTACTGTCTTGACAATTGCGCCGTTATCATACCACATCCGAGCAATTTCAATGCTCGATTGCAACAAACCGCCAGGATTTCCTCGCAAATCCAGTACATAAGAATCAACTTTTTTACCGTTCAAATCGCGGATGGCTCGTTGCATTTGCTCTGCGGCGTGAGAGCTAAATTCTCGCAAGCGAATATAGCCAATGCGTCGATTCCCTTCTTGTTTGAGGGTATAACGTACCGTTGGCACTTCAATATTTGCCCTTGTCAACTTCACATCAAAGGCACTTTGCCTCATTCGTCCCAGCCGTAGCTTGATGGAAGTACCCGCTTTGCCGCGAATTAGCTTGGAGGCATCATCCACTTTCATCTTGAGAGTGGGTTTGCCGTCAATTGCCAAAATTTCATCGCCTGGTTTAATCCCAGCTTTCAGGGCTGGGGAATTCTCTATGGCTTCGACAACAGTGAGCCGCTTAGTTTTTTCGTTCACTTCCATCCGAATACCAATGCCGGAGATTTCTCCAGATGTTTGGCTAGTCAGGGCTTCAAACTGTTTGGGGTCTAAAAACCGGGTATAAGGATCTCCCAACTTTTGTAAAGCTTCGCGGATGGCAGCATAAGCTTCTTCCCGAGAAGAATAGTCTTTACTCAACAGGCTTTGTCTGGTTGCTTGCCAATTTTGTTGATTAAATTTGCCATCGACATATTCATGATTCACCAGTTGCCATACTTGGTCAACTATTGCTTTTGGGCTGTCTTGTAGGGTTAGGGCAGCACGGACACCACGAGTCCAAGCAGAGCCGAACACAGACATAGTAGTAGTCGTGGCGATCGCTCCACCAATCAAGGCTACTTGGAGCAGTGAGTAACTTTTCGCAGATTGTTTCATGTATATCAGCTGAAATAATAGTGTTGTTGACAGTCTAGCAATCAGGCTTTCCAGAAAATTTTAAGTTTTTATACTCCAAAATTAGCTATGAAATTCTCATCATTTTTTTTTCGTTTAATGATGCCGAAAATACTGCATTAGTTATTAACAATCATTTCTCGGTTTGTAAGCCTTTTCAGGAAGGCTATACTGACCGTGTGACACTTTGATTAGCGTCATGTATGCACTTTAGATTACTTTCATAAGATAGCACTTTCAGCACTGAATTGGATTACTGTTGGACAGTTATCAAATCAGCTTTTTTTACTTAAGTCATGAAACGCAAATTTACTATCAAATCATTAATTTCCATTACAGAAAACTTTAATCATCTGTGGCAATTGTTACAAAAACTAACTTTTGGATTTTGCTTTGTTATCGGGACTTGGCTAGTTTTTACTACTATAACCTTAGTTTTTGCTTCTTTTAGGCCAGTAGATGCCTTTTTTGTACTTGGTGGCAGCATTCGTCGAGAAATTTATGTCGTCCAACAAGCAAAACAATACCCGCAAATTCCAATCTTGATTTCTCATGGTTCTCCTGACCCTTGTATATGGTTAATTTTTCAGCGGGAATTAGCAGACTTACAAAAGGTTTGGTTAGAAAAGTGCGCTAATTCTACATTTGAAAATTTTTATTATAGTATTCCGATTCTGCGGCGTTGGGGAGTGCATAAAGTCATGTTGATTACTTCCCAGAGTCATTTACCCAGAGCTAAATGGATGGCACAGATTCTTTTGGGCGCTCATGGTATTTGGGTAGAGCTAGAGATTGTTCAGGAGTCGGGTATTCCTGGTAATCGTGAATCTAGGCTGAAGACTGGACTAGATTTAGGGCGCAGCTTATTTTGGGCGATTTTAAGTCAAGTTATTCAACCGCAATGCTCAAATGTCACCAGACTTGCCGAGGTGGATATGCAAGCTTGGCAGAATCGAGGTTTTAAGTGTGAACGCCAAGGGGGAGTGGGGAGTGGGGAGAAGTAAGAATGACAAATGACCTTTGGGGCGATCGCTGTCTGGTATCAATAAAGTAAGATTCATATCTGAGGCAGTCTTCGTATAATCCCATAGTTCCTGACAAAAAATAGTCCAGTGCAATGATCGATAAATATCCTCAGAATTTTATAGTGTTCTGCTTACCGCTGAGTATGCTTGTATTGTTCAGCAGTATATCTTCTAGTACACTAAAAGCTCAGGCTGTTGATACTACACAATTAGTAACTAGTAATTTCATCCTGTCGCAACAACTCCCATCGCCACAGGATATCCAGCCACCTGCACCTTCCCCACTTCCCTCACCCGAACTGCCACAGCCACTCCCCCCACCAGCCGAACTATTTCCACCCTCTACCCCAATTCCCACATATGAGGAACCACAACCTAGCAAGTTTCCTCAAACTATTATTGTTGAGCGGTTTGAAGTTATTGGTAGCACAGTTTTCAGTCTGGAAGAATTAGCCCAAGCCACTGCTGAATTTACCAAACGACCAATATCACTGACTGAAGTGTATCAGGCACGCTCTAAAATTACTGACTTATACATCAAAAATGGTTACATTACTTCTGGTGCCTATATTCCACCTCAAACAATTCAATCCGGTACCGTCAAAATTCAAGTGGTTGAAGGTAAGTTGGAAGACATCCAGGTAACTGGTACTCGGCGATTGAATCCCAATTATGTCCGTAGCCGACTAGCAATAGCTACATCACCGCCTCTGAATCGGCAGCGTTTACTAGAGGCACTGCAACCTCTGCAACTTAATCCTTTGATTCAAAACCTGTCTGCTGAACTCTCAGCAGGATCACGGACTGGTGCGAGTCTCTTAGAAGTCAAGATCAGCGAGGCAAAAACCTTTAGTAGCCAAATAGTTCTTGATAACGGGCGATCGCCTAGTGTTGGCAGTTTCCGCCGCCGATTACAATTGAATGAAGCCAACTTACTCGGATTTGGAGATGGTCTGAGTTTAGGATACACTAACACCGATGGTAGCAACTCCTTTGATGCTAGTTACACATTGCCTCTTAATCCCCGCAACGGAACCCTTACCTTCAACTATGGCATCACATCAAGCAATGTAATTGAACGTCCTTTCAACATTTTAGATATCCAATCGGACTCTCGCTACTACGAACTAACATTCCGTCAACCCATAGTCCAAACTCCCACAGAAGAATTCGCCCTTGGGCTGAGAGTCTCCCGACGTGAAAGTAGTATCTCCTCCCTTTTACAAAGAGAAAGGGTGCCCGCGTCTGAAATTTCGCCTGGTGCTGATGAACAGGGACGCACCAGGGTATCTGCGTTGCAATTTTTTCAAGAATGGACGAGTCGTAACAGCCGTGAAGTCATCGCCCTACGCTCTCAATTTAGTTTGGGCATAGATGCGTTGAATGCCACGATTAATCAAAATCCTCCCGATGGCCGTTTTTTTGCTTGGCAAGGACAGGCGCAGTGGGCACGCCTTTTAGCTCCTGAAACTTTATTATTATTACGTTTAAATACGCAGCTAGCATCTAGAACACTTTTACCCATAGAGCAATTTGGTTTAGGTGGGCAGGATAGTATTCGAGGCTACCGCCAAGATTACCTATTGACAGATAATGCCACTTTTGTTTCTGCTGAAGTTAGAATACCGATTCTGCGCTCATCGCAGATAGATAGTACCTTGCAGGTCGTCCCCTTTGTTGATTTTGGTGTTGGCTGGAACAGCTCTGGTAGAGAGAATCCCGATCCTAATACCCTGGCTGCCGTTGGTTTGGGGTTGCGTTGGTCACAGGGCGATCGCTTCACCATTCGTCTTGACTGGGGCATTCCTTTAGTATCTGTTAACTCCAATGAGAGAACATTACAAGAAAAAGGCATATATTTTAGTTTACTCTATAATCCTTTTTAAAATTTAGAGATTTATGTTCCCATTCAGATGCGGTACAACGTTATATCCCAAGGTGTAGGGGCACGGTATGCCCTGCCCCTACGGGTGTACCTCACGTAAACGAGAACTGCTACTATCTATTTCGTAAAATTTCGTGAGGCGCTATTATTTGACTAATTAAAAAATAAAAATAAGACGGTTATTTGTATAATTCGGAATTTCCCCACCACTCAGCATAAAAATCCGCAAATATACCATATATTCTACGGCTTACGCACTCTAAAAAATACTCACCGACAAACTCGAAAGTTTTGCCCATGTCGTTCATAGTAATCGTGGGGAATCGGGCAGGGAAATCCTCGTAATCACTGACCTTGCCACCACAGACATCGACCCGCGCACCTT
>JBBSCU010000283.1:0-6715 GCA_038249935.1 Chroococcales cyanobacterium | reverse complement strand
TGAAGTTAGTCCAAATTGTTGTTAATTCAAGGAGGCACTGTTTGTAAAAAGCGTAAATGCGCTAGGCAAGGTAATTAGAGGGGAATACTAAGTATTTACCGGAACTAATAAATAGTTCACAGTAAACAAATCCGTAAATCGCAAAATGTTAGCTATTAACAAAATTAAACTTGCTGCTAATATAGCTTAATCAATATTAGGTCAACAGTGCCCTCTTGGAATAACTAGCTTTTATGAAAGCAGGGGGCTAACTTTTTCATAGGAGTTGAAATATAGTTTGTATTTTTTTGAGGGGAAAGATATGGAAAAAATCTGGAAGTTTCCCCCATTTTTTATGGCTGCACGTTAGAAAGTTAATAAGTGAAAAGGGAATGGGGAATGGGGAATGGATAACAATGCCCAATTCCCAGAGAATCACACGTTTAAAGATGGTTTACAAAGCAGGTAGCATGTATGCAACAAGTTCCTGTTTCACTATGGACTCTGGTTGCTGGGATAGTAGTTACAGCAATCAGTATTTGGATTGGTCAGAATAACACTCTGATGCCAGTGCAAGCATCGCTCCAAGCGCCTTTGGTAGACGGTTTTTTCAACGTCATGTTTACCATTGCGATCGCACTCTTCTTAGTGGTAGAAGGAACCATTGTACTTTTTTTGATTCAGTTTCGTCGCCGTCCGGGTGACGATACCGATGGCGTGCCAATAGAAGGGAACTTGCCGTTAGAAGTCTTTTGGACAGCAATTCCAACAGTGATTGTCCTCGGTTTGGGCATCTACAGTGTAGACGTTTTTAACCAAATGGGCGGCTTTGAACCTGCGGGTCATCCTCATTCAGCAGCTCATGTTGCTCATGCACCGGGGAGTGCGATCGCAGACACATTAAGCGATAACTCCCAAGCAACAATTGCCCCTAAAATTGGTATCGGCGCGTCTCCTCAAACCCTAGACAAACTAGCCGATTTAGTTGTTGATGTCAAAGGCATACAGTACGCCTGGATATTTAATTATCCTGATAGTGGCATTACTTCTGGGGAATTGCACATACCTGTCGGTGCTGATGTGCAACTCAATCTTTCAGCACAAGATGTAATTCATTCATTCTGGGTGCCAAACTTCCGCCTAAAACAAGATGCACTTCCCGGTATCCCGACTGAACTACGATTTGTTGCCACCAAACCAGGTACATATCCCGTAGTTTGTGCTGAGTTATGCGGTGGTTATCACGGTTCAATGCGGACACAGGTAATTGTCCACACACCAGAAGAATATGATAGCTGGCGGACAGAAAACCAGATTGCTCAACAGCAAAACCTAAATCAAGTCGTTGCAGTTAATTTAGCTGAGTTATCAACATCAGAGTTTCTCGCGCCTCATACCCATGATATGGGAATTAGTGCAGCAACTTTAGAGTCATTAGTCATTGGTCATTAGTCATTGGTTATTGGTCATTGGTCATTAGTCATTAGTCATTGGTAACTGACAAATGATAAAGGACAAATGACAAAGGATAAAGGACAAAAATATGACGCAGGTAGAATTTCCCCGGAATAATCCACCAGAAGAAAATAAACCGACAACTCTGGTGGCTGGCCATACCTCCCATCCGAAAGCGTGGAAATGGCAAGACTATTTTACATTTAATGTTGATCACAAAGTTATTGGTATCCAATACCTAGTGACCGCATTTGTATTTTATCTCATCGGTGGACTGATGGCGATCGCTCTGCGTGTCGAATTAGCAACACCAGATGCAGACTTACTCGATCCCAATCTGTATAACGCTTTCATGACTAACCACGGGACAATTATGATCTTCCTGTGGATTGTCCCTAGCGCTATTGGGGGATTTGGTAACTACTTGGTGCCGTTGATGGTTGGTGCAAGGGATATGGCGTTTCCGAAACTGAATGCGATCGCTTTTTGGTTAAACCCACCAGCCGGAGCGCTAATATTAGGTAGTTTCATTTTTGGCGGTTCGCAATCTGGTTGGACAGCTTACCCACCCTTGAGTTTAGTGACAGCACCAATTGCTCAAACTATGTGGATATTGGCGATTGTTTTGGTAGGAACTTCTTCGATTTTGGGTTCACTAAACTTTGTGATCACCATTTTGATGATGAAGGTTCCTAGCATGAAATGGGATCAAGTCCCGTTATTTTGCTGGGCAATCTTGGCAACCTCCCTGCTGGCACTTCTCTCCACACCTGTATTAGCAGCCGGTTTAATTTTACTGTTGTTTGACCTCAACTTTGGCACCTCCTTCTTTAAACCAGATGCAGGTGGTAACGTTGTAATTTATCAACACTTGTTCTGGTTTTATTCTCACCCGGCAGTATATTTAATGATTCTGCCCATCTTCGGCATCATGTCGGAGGTAATTCCAGTTCACGCTCGGAAGCCAATCTTTGGTTATAAAGCGATCGCTTATTCCAGTGTAGCCATCTGCGTTGTCGGTTTATTCGTCTGGGTACACCATATGTTTACCAGTGGTACACCCGGTTGGATGCGGATGTTCTTCACCATTTCCACTCTCATAGTTGCAGTTCCTACTGGCGTGAAGATTTTTGCCTGGGTTGCTACTCTGTGGGGTGGTAAAATCCGCTTCACCAGTGCGATGCTTTTCGCCATTGGTTTGTTGTCGATGTTTGTCATGGGCGGCTTAAGCGGTGTGACGATGGGAACAGCGCCCTTTGATGTTCACGTCCACGACACATATTATGTAGTCGGACATTTCCATTACGTTCTGTTTGGCGGTTCCGTGTTTGGCATCTACGCCGGCATTTATCACTGGTTCCCCAAAATGACCGGACGAATGTTGAATGAAACTTGGGGACGTGTTCATTTTGCCCTTACTTTTATCGGCACAAATCTGACTTTTTTACCGATGCACGAGTTGGGTTTAAAAGGAATGCCCCGACGAGTGGCAATGTATGACCCTCAATTTATCGACCTCAATCAAATTTGTACCTTTGGTTCATTTGTTTTGGGGATATCGGTAATTCCCTTTGCCATTAACATGATCTACAGTTGGCTTAAAGGTCCTTTGGCAGGTGATAATCCTTGGCGAGCTTTGACTTTAGAATGGACAACTAGCTCACCACCTGCAATTGAAAACTGGGAAGTGTTGCCGGTTGTCACTCATGGTCCTTATGACTACGGTCACGGTCATAGTACTAAAATACAACCATCTGCAACACCGGAAGCTACTGCTTAGTACAGCATTTCATCAAAAAAAATTGCTTTGATTAAACCTTTGCGTTCCTCTGCGCTAACCTTTGCGATCCTTTGCGTTTAAATTCCAACCCTCAATTCGCCGTTAGTAGAGTGAGTAATGCGATCGCACTCAAAGTCACTGCAATTTCTAGTCATTTGATTTGAGAACCCAAAACTCCAAGCTTGGAACTCGGAACTTCAAGCTTGGAACACAAACGCCCGAATTCAATAAACAAACACCCGAATTCAATAAACGAACGCCCGAATTCAATAAACGAACACCCGAATTCAATAAACGAACACCCGAATTCAATAAACGAACACCCGAATTCAATAAACGAACGCCCGAATTCAATAAACAAACACCCGAATTCAATAAACAAAACTCGGAATTTTGAAAATTCCTGAACAAGTCAAGAGTTTGGTTAAGACAAGAGACGCGATAAATCGCCGTCTTTACAATAATCAGTCCTTCGTAGAGACGGCGATTTATTGCGTCTTTGGGATTGTTATTTTTATCAAATAAAGGATTTTGGGTGAAGAATAAAATTTTGCCGCTTCACCTTGATCCTTCATTCAAGCTTCCACAACAGACGCAGCAGATAATATTGTCAAAAAATCTATGACTATAGCTACAACCACAAGCGAAGATCACAGTGCAGGACACGAAGAACATCCAGATTTAAGAGTCTGGGGACTGTTGACGTTCCTCGCTTCTGAATCCCTGATGTTTGGGGGATTTTTTGCAACTTTCTTGTTTTTTAGAAGTATTACACCCGTTTGGCCTCCAGAAGGGAGTGAAGTAGAACTACTTGTCCCGACAATTAACACCATTATTCTGGTGTCTAGTAGTTTCGTTATTCACTTTGGTAATACGGCGATTAAAAAGAATAACGTTAAGGGAATGCAACTGTGGTATGCAATTACTGCAATCATGGGCGCAATTTTCTTAGGTGGTCAGCTTTATGAGTACTCAACATTAGGATACGGTTTGACTACCAACGTCTTCGCCAACTGCTTTTATATCATGACAGGGTTCCACGGTTTGCACGTTTTTATCGGACTGTTATTGATATTACGTGTATTGTGGCGATCGCGTCTTCCCGGTGAATATTCTGCAACCAATCATACTTTCATCGAAATGACAGAAATTTACTGGCACTTTGTAGACATTATCTGGATTGTTTTATTTACCCTAGTGTACATTCTCACTTTGTTTTAAATTGGGCATGGGGCATTGGGCATGGGGCATTGGGCATTGGTTATTAATTCTTCCTCCTCATCATCCCTACTCCCTACTCCCTACTCCCCATTCCCCACTCCCCATTTAGGACTTTATTATGCAACTTGATACAAACAAATTTTCATGGTTCCAAGTTCCAGAGGACATCAAAAATCTATTAATTTTAGCTGCACAAAACTGGGAGAACACATCAGAATCGGAAAAATATATTCAACAAGCTTTAGCCCAAACTGGTGAAAATACAGATGTCTTGGTAGCAGCATATAGATTTTTCTATTATAAAAACAATTATTCTCTTGCATTACAAACAACATTAAAATTATTAGATAAAATTAAAGAAATAGAAAAACTCCCTGATAATTGGGAGCAACTTAAGCCGATATTAGTCAATCGCAAAGAAGACCCACAAATTCGATTGTACTTAAATGCTTATGCTGCTTCGGGATTAGTGCTAGCAAAGTTAGGAGCGATTGAGCAAGCAAAAGAAATCAGCACCAAAGTCAAAGAGATAGACAAAAAGAATGATTTTGGAGCCGGGATTCTCCTAGATATTTTGACACGTCCAGCCGAAGAAGATGATTAATTAGTCAACAATCAACAATCAAGGTGAACAATCATGAACAATTGGTTATCTACTACATCATATACCTCTTACTCTCTCTTAGGAGCGGCTAGTAATAGTAACTCTATCTTTCCTGTTGTTACCATACCTACTCAACTTCCTGGAGGGAATCTTCCTAATATCTCTCCGATCATTGTCATCCAATCTTCTGTGCTATCAATTTAAAAGTTATGAAAGGTAGGGATTGGCTGCTAACGGGGGATGGTCAGTATCAAGCCTGTAAATCTGTGAGATCATGGGATTTATTGAGAGAGAATTATCGTCTTTATCGGTTTTTAACTGAGGTGGAAGATGTTCTCAATAGTGCGGATGATCAAGCCAGTCGTCTACCAGAAATCCGAATGCTAGTAAGGCGTTTAATAGTAAATTCCTACTGGGTGCGAAGCCAATATTTAGAGCCTTCGCCCAAAACCGGAACCTCTGTTTTACTCCTATACGATGAATTGGGTTTTCCGTTGACAGTGCAAACAGTAACATTTGCACCGGGAACCCGTTCAACTATTCATAATCATGGGACGTGGGGAATAGTGGCGGTGTTAAAAGGTCAGGAAAAAAATACTTTTTGGCGACGCACCCATAAGGAGAAAATTGAACCGACGGGAGAAGTAACTCTATTTCCAGGAGACATTATTAGCTTTACTCCCGATGCAATTCACAGTGTAGAAGCAGTGGGTGATGAACCAACTGTAACTTTTAATGTTTACGGCGAAACTGATCCAAATGAGAGATTTGAGTTTGACTCGGTTACTCATAAGGCTAGGAATTTTTAATTACTAGGACTTATGCACAAGAGATCCCCCAACCCCCTTAAAAAGGGGGCTTTTACGGTTCCCCCTTTTTTAAGGGGGGTTAGGGGGGATCTAGGTTTTCGGTTTTTAGTGCGTAAGTCCTGATTAGGAATCGTCAGGATTAATTTCATCGGTTCGTAGCTGGCGCTTTAGCGCTAACGCGCCAACTACAAACAATTGAGTAATTAGGAGGTAGTTAAATGGCAAGAGTAATTTTCTATAGCAAACCAGGCTGTAAAGGTGGTACCAAGCAAAAAGTTTTGCTCACAGCTGCCGGTCATGAGGTGATACCATACAACCTGCTAACAGAACCTTGGACAGTTGAACGGTTGCGTTCATTTTTTGGCGATCGCCCCGTAGCTGAATGGTTTAATCGTTCCGCCCCAAAGGTAAAATCTGGTGAGGTAATCCCTGAAAAAATTGATGCAGAAACCGCTTTGGTGCTGATGCTGAGAGAGCCTCTCTTGATTCGCCGTCCTTTGTTAGAAATAGGCGACCGCCGCGAAGTTGGATTTGATGTAGAAAAGATTGATGCTTGGATTGGCTTAAAACCTGTGGATGAATCCTTGCGAGAAATCAGCGAAAACCTGATGAAGCAGGATTTACAAGGCTGCTCCCACGGACATGATCATCATCATTGAAAAAGATGTAGAGACGTAGCAGTGCTACGTCTTTACAATTAACGCACCCCAGCAGTTTCTAAAGACAAATCCTGAAACATGGGTGTGCTGAGGTAACGTTCGCCAAAGGAAGGCTGAATCATCACGATTAAACGTCCGGCATTTTCTGGACGTTTACCTACTTGAATTGCAGCACACAAAGCTGCACCAGAGGATATCCCAGACAATA
>JBBSCU010000282.1:0-6724 GCA_038249935.1 Chroococcales cyanobacterium | reverse complement strand
TGCTGGGTTATATCGAGAATCAATAGAAAGACCTTTTTCCAATGGTTTCATGCCTGTTACGTTTTATTTCTACTAAATTTCTAGTATTTACCCTTTTTTAGGACATTTAAACTACTATTTTGAGGGAATTATCTGTCTAGTAATTTTCTAATTTGATTTCTAAAGTCAATTTACTATTTCTCTCTATCTTATATCCCTAGAGTTCTTTGACTATATACTCCCCATCAAATAGACCTAAAAAAGTCCCCACGTTTAGGATACTGGAGACTGATATCTAGAGATTAATTACGAGTTAGAAATACCCTTAAACGATCGCTCATATTTTAGTTACGGTAGATACATTATCCCTTTCTAGGTATAGCAAGAGTCATATCATAAAGGTTTAGATGGTTGAATTAAATATAAAATTTTCTGGTTTAGTACGAGTTTTTGTCTACGGCACGCTCAAACCGGGTGAAGTTAACTATAAAAAATACTGTGCTGACAAGGTAGTAGATGTCAAAAGAGCTTTTGTACAAGGCAGATTGTTTGCTTTGCCAATGGGCTACCCAGCAATGACGCTAGGGAATACGCAAGTTCACGGTTATTTACTCTATTTTTCCAACCAAAAGATTTTAAATGAGCTAGATGTGCTGGAAGATTACCAGCCCACTAGACAACCACCAAAAAACCTCTATAATCGGCAAATTATCGAGGTTTATGAGCCACAGTCGCTTGCTCTGGGTTGGGCTTGGGTTTACTTAATGACTCTAGACCGAGTTGAGCAATTAGGAGGCTTCCTCCAACCTGACGGCTGGTGGAGTGGCTGTGGCTTAACCACAAATTATAATTATGGTTTGTGAACTGTTAATTTTGTGATTAGTTTATATCTTGTTTGGAGTCCTGGCGTTGGGGCTGTACCCGATAAATTGAATTTTCCGGGGATGCTACTGCTGCTTTCGGAATTTCAATTACCGGTTTATTTAGTCCCACCATCAGAGGGGAAGGGGGAACCATAGACGCTGAGGACGTTTGTATCGGTTCTATTCTTGCCAGTTGCGGCGTTCTTGAACCACTAGTTACTAAGCCAGATAATGCGCCGATCGCACAAGCAGCAATGGCTGCACCTCCCACCATCCAGTTTAAACGGGAACGGCGGCGCAAACGTGTCAATACTTGCTCAACTGCTGCTTCTGTTGACTGTTGGGCTGTTGGCACTGGCAGAGTCCGTAAGCCTTGGCGCAGCTTTAAGAGTCGGGCATACAAGCATTGAACTGAGGCATCATTTGCCAGCCATTCTTCTACTTGTCTGCGTTCTGTAGCCGTAACTTCACCATCGAGGTAAGCACTCAATAACTCGAAGCGATCGCGCTTCACCATATCCATAAGACCCGTTGATTCATTGGTATGCTTGCCCATTCCATCTGGCAAATCTTGAGGAAGTTGCAAAGGAGAACGGTCGAAAAACTGAGAATCAGTGGTCATCTTAACATTATTACCAATTCATACACGGGTAAAGTGGGGGAAAATTCGGAAAAATTGTCAATTTTCCTGCTAACGGCAGAAGCGATCTACTTTATGGTAATTCTTAACCAATGCTTAAATTCTGCCTAATAGCAGAGGCAAGATGTTGTAGATTAGGAATCTAGATAATTCTGCAAGTGAGCTTGCAGCCTCGTTCTAGCTCTGGCTATTCTTGACTTGACAGTTCCTAAGGAAACTCCCGTGATTTCGGCAATTTCTTCGTATGCCATGCCTTCGATTTCTCTGAGGACAATGGTAGTACGAAAGACTTCTGGCAAATCCGCGATCGCTTCCCGCAATTGCTCATAAAATTCTCTAGTTGTCAGTTCTTCCTCAGGCCCTGGGGTATCGCCGGCGATTTCCCAATCCATCTCGCCATCCTCTAGCGTTCGGGGAGCATCTAGTGACAAAGGACTCATAACCCGCTTGCGTTTCCGCAACTCATCGTAAAACAAGTTGGTGGCAATGCGGCTTAACCAGCCCCGAAATTTGGCGGGCTCTTGTAATCGGTTAATATTCCGATACACTCGAATCCAAACTTCTTGAGCCAAATCGGCTCTGTCATCCCAATCGGGAGCCAGGTGGTATAGAACTCTATCGACTTGACTTTTATAGCGGCGTAATAGTTCTGAAAATGCAACACAATCTGGTCGCAGTCCCGCTTGACAGCGCAAAATTAAATCGTGGTTAGGGAGTTTGTCAACTTGCACTGATGCTTCTGGATACTTTGCATCAACCGTTGACCAGGATACAGTAATCGACTGACTCATAGATCGTACTGGCTCTAAATCATCCCTATCTATTAGACCTGCTAATGGGACAGAAGTTCCATGCTAAGGTGACGGATTTATTACTGGAACACTGAGGCATACAATTTTGGATACATTTATGGCAATAACCAGAGCCACTTTTTCCTTATACTGTTCGCATAGTTGCCCTGGCATCATCAGCTAACAAAAGCACAGCATTATACACATTTTAGTACTTTTAGCAACCGAGTATATACGCTTGATAAAAATAATTAAATCTGGTTATAAAAATAAAGATAAAAATTTTGTAACTTTAACTTCTTGATACCTTTAAAATTCAGGCAATAATTACTGGAAATTGGGTTCCTGCGGTTACTATAATGGTGAATTATTTTTTTGGTTTTGTTACCAGAATGATTGCTGATTGTTCTGGTTGTGGTCTGTAAGTAGCACCAGAGTTATTTTGCTCTAGTACGCGAACCTGAACAAAGAAATTGAGGGAAAATGTAATTGTGGCTGCTAGCAATAGTTTTTCAAACATGGTTTTTCTCCCACCTACGCCATTAATGATTGATTGCTGCATTTCAAAAGTTCCAGAGAACAACCCAAGTGGAGACTTACAACCTCTAGAACTTTGGAGGAATGAGGTTACTCACTTGGAATTTTGCCCCTGGGACGGTTTGCATAGTCTTAGTTTGCCCAGAGGTATTGGCAGATTTATAGTAGAAATGATAAGTATTGATAAATCTTTGATAAGCGGATGATGAACGCATCCAAATTGCTCGGCTGGATATGTCAAGGATAAACAATAAGCGATGGCAATGGTAAGAAACGAATCTGTAGGGCGGATGGTAATGTTGCTCTGTTTTGGTACAGCATTTTTATCTTTAGCTGTCCATTGGCGCATTACTACGGCAGAACGGCAGTCTGAGAAGTCTGCATCTACTTTGATGCGGCAAGATTCTACACCAACCAATTCTAAGGGAAGCCGCCCAGAGGGAGTCTACAAGAATCTTTCACAAGTGAGTTTAGGGCAAACTGCGCTAGGTGCATCTGTACCTTCTGGTGAAGTTCCCCAAGGCTCAACTGCTGAGAGGGCGTTTACACCAAAATCCTCTGCGATTGAGTCTGGTGCTAAATCGAAAATAATTAAAAAGAATGTAGCGAAAGCAATTGCCCGGAAGGTGTCTACAGTAAAGCCTTCTGGTATTAAGCCTCGTACTAAATCGAAAACAATTAAAGCGAAAGCAACTGTTCGGCGCACAATTGTCCAGAGGGCTTTTACACTCAAGTCTTCTACTATCCAGGCTAAAACTAAGCAGGAAACCATTAAGAAGAATGTAGCGAAAGCAACTGACTTAACAACTAAGACGCGGCTGGTGGCGCAAGCAGAAAAACAAAATCCGGTTGTAGACAATTGGCCAAAAGCTCTATGGTCTAAAGCTTCAGCCCAACAAGTACCATCTAATAGGCTGGCAGATGCTAAGACGCAAGTCGTGGTTGATTTAAGCGATCGCCGTACCTATGTATACGCAGAAGATGAGGTGATCGCCAGCTACCCCATTGCTGTCGGTAAGAAAGGTTGGGAAACGCCTACAGGTTCTTTCCAAGTCATACATATGCGACACTATCCAATCTGGCGTCACCCAATTACTGGCAAAGTATTTGAAGCTGGTACAGACAGTCCCTTGGGAGACAGATGGATTGGTTTTTGGTCAGACGGACGCAATGAAATTGGTTTTCATGGTACGCCGGAAGTTGACCTGGTAGGAACGGCTGTATCCCACGGGTGCTTAAGAATGCGTAATTCTGATGTCCGATTGTTATATGACCAAGTGAGTTTAGGGACAACAGTGGTAGTGCGTGATTAATTAGGGGTCATTGTCATTTTGCTTAAATTTAGGGATCATTGTCATTTTGCTCAAATTTAGGTGCGTATGTCTTGAGTAAAGCAGTAAGTTGGCGTTCAACTTCATTGCCAGTGCTTTTGCTAAGTGCTTGTCGTTCAGGGAAGAAATTGGGTCGATCTAGGTAACGGCTGATCGCCTCACTTACTTGCTGAGAAATTAATTCTTTCATCTGTGCCTGAGCCGTTTCGCGCTGGAAGCTAGCACCTTCTTCTGTGGTGGCATACAAGGGCGGAAGCCGATTCAGAGCGTAAGCTGCAATATCCCCGACATCTAGAGAACTTTCGCTGCTGGCTTCAATTTCTGCGACTCGGGCGATCGCTTCCGTTAGGACTAATTCTTCCATGACGTTAATAAATTGTTTGCGAGGTATCGCCACTACCTCACCATTTAATAGTGCCCCCATCAGCTTATCCAGCGCCATATACTCTTCAATTGAGAGTTCCGAGGCGTTGTCACAGATTCTACCGACTTCTGCTTCCATTACTGGTGTTAAATAACCATCTTGGAGAGCTTGTTCTACAATTTGTGCGATACTCATAACGCTTATAATCATTTATGTTAACCAAGGAAGATAGGGACAGTATTAATCCAATTCATTTTGCCTAATTCTCAGCCCAAAAAACACAAATTATGCACAGAGGACATCGACTCGACCTCTACTAATTAACGACCTTAGTTCGCCAAGGTGTAGGATCAACAGATTGTCCGTTGACATACAGACCCCAGTGTAGGTGAGGCCCGGTAGAAGCACCTGTTGACCCTACTGCGCCAATTAGTTGACCAGCTTTTACAAAATCACCTTCTTTGACGTTAATACGACTCAGGTGCATGAAAATACTGTTTACTCCTTGACCGTGATCAATGCCTACTACGTTACCGTGAACCCGAAACCCTTGGGATACCCTACCTACTAAAGCAACTCGTCCAGAGGCTGGAGCAATTACGGCTGAACCGGCAGCACCAGCGTAGTCAAGGCCACGATGATAGTAGTCCTTTGCAAATCTACCATTATAGTAGCGTCGTACACCATAAGTTGTACTCATCCGCCCTGCATTTGGCTTTAGGAATACTCCATTCCAATACTTTTGGGGTGTTTGTAATGCCTTAAAAGCTGCCACACGCTTAAGTTCATACTCTGTGGCAGATGCCCCGGCTTTGCCTGGTGGCAGAGTAATACGTTGTACGGGGAACTTGCGATTAAGCACATTCACCGCCAAGTTCTGCACCTGACTATCTCCCGCAACTCGGAGTGTTCTAGTTCCAGCTTTTTCTAGTGGAGTTGTGGGAACAAAAGCCCGATACTTATTGGGCGCAATCTCAAAGGCTGGGTATGTGTTATTACCACTAGTTACTATTGGATTTATACTATTCTCCGGGTTATCTAGATTAATCTCTACCGATAGTGTATCCCCTAATTTAGGATTAGTTGGAATCACCTTTACTTGCAAAGCATCTACAGGTAATGCCAAGGTGAAGGGGAGAAGGGCAAATATTGCCTTTAAAATATTTGTTGCACGCCGATGATCTGTCAAACTTTTGACATCAAAACCGACCAACTTCTTGTTTGAACTACTAGCAATATTCTCAATAATCATAGAACTACAAAAAATCCCTTGCTTGTGTTGGAAAATAGTTAAGGAGATGCGATAAATCGCCGTCTCTACAGGAAATCTATCCGTCAATTATTTCTTGACAGACTACTAGTACCGCAAGGCGGAATTCAAAATGAATACAACGTAAGGGTTTCATGGTTACTGAGTAGTGCGACAAGCTCAGTGTAACACCTGTCGAACTTCTCACTATGCCACTTGCCGTTGGCGCAGCCTCTCGTAGAGAAGTATTGATTTTGAATGGATGGTTTATTTACGCCGTGTTGTACTAGCTTATTATTAGTGTTTCCTGTTTGAAATAGTACTTTAAGGAAATCTTGGAAGCAACTGGACACTTATTAAACTGGACACTCACACCTTTAGTCTTGCCACGCCATACTTAAGATTTACTTTATAAATTAACTCTGAATAATGGAATATGCTGCTCAACTTTAGAGGATGTTTGAAAAGTACTAGGCTGTGATTTTACGCACTTATTGATCCCCCTAGCCCCCATTAAAAAGGCTACCGTGTACACACAAATCTTTTAGAGTTACTGCATAACGTCGGGTAACTCACATCTTGCACCAAGCCTAAACAACTGGAAGTCGCGGCTATACAAACAAAGTCTGCTTGCGCGGACTAAGGGAAATCAAGGGTTTTGAAGCCTGGGTTGGCAGACTTTGTTCTGGTAGCCGCGATTTTAATCGTTAGGTGCAAGATGTGAGGTAAGTTATTTTTTGCAGGTCGATACAACTAAGGTGCGGGTCGATACAACTAAGGTGCGAGTCGATGCAACTAAGGTGCGAGTCGATGCAACTAAGGTGCGGGTCGATGCAACTAAGGTGCGGGTCGATGCAACTAAGGTGCGGGTCGATGCAACTAAGGTGCGGGTCGATGCTACAAAGGTGGGGGTAGATGAAACTGTGGTGGGCGTCGATGGAACAAAGCTGCGGGTAGAGGGTAGTATGGT
>JBBSCU010000281.1:0-6730 GCA_038249935.1 Chroococcales cyanobacterium | reverse complement strand
TTAAAATATCAATACCAATTGCTACAGACGCATTTAATTCTTCTCCAACTAAAGTGTCGGAGCCAGTAGTGCCGATGAAATTGGGTGGAACGGTAAGTCTAGGCATGATCAAAATCCTCTTAATTGGGTTTAATATGGTTGGTTTGCTCATTTGGATGAGCCGTTTCTCAAAAAAATTCCCGGAATCCTTTATCCAAGAGCGATTCAGTGATTGAGTTCGCTGTTGTAGGAATCACTTCCGGCAATGAAGTTCCAAATAATCAGATTTTACGGGATTAAAACTTGTTTGCGATGCGATCGCGTCCGATGAATTTCTTCTGCGTTCAACTAGTGGGTCATCTCACAAGCTGATAGCCATTTCCATAATCGGGAAATCACCTATGGACGTTACGAGAAAAGGAAATTTTATTACTTACCTTAATAACAGTACAATTGTCAGCATCTTAAGATTTAATAGAATCTATCTTTAGACGTATTACAACATTTATCTTTAAGTAGATTTATGTAGTTTGTAGTATCTAGCTATGAACCATCCTAGAACTGCACCTACAGGGCACGTAAATCGATAGAATAATGCTCTGTACAATTGGTGTATTATTTCCATGACTGCCACATCCCCTGCTTTCTTTTCTCCCCAAGAAATCGCTGCTGAAGGTCTTAAGCCAGAAGAATACGCAGAAATTGTCCGTCGATTAGGACGTCATCCCAACAAAGCCGAACTGGGAATGTTTGGGGTGATGTGGTCAGAGCATTGCTGTTACAAAAATTCACGACCTCTACTCAAACAATTTCCTACCGATGGCGATCGCATCCTCGTAGGCCCTGGTGAAAATGCTGGTGTTGTAGACTTGGGTGACGGATTCCAATTAGCCTTTAAAATTGAATCTCACAACCATCCTTCAGCAGTCGAACCCTTTCAAGGAGCCGCAACGGGAGTAGGAGGCATTCTCAGAGATATCTTTACAATGGGTGCGCGTCCCATTGCGATATTAAACTCGCTGCGCTTTGGTTCCCTAGAAGATGCCAAAACCCAAAGGTTATTTACTGGTGTAGTCGCAGGAATTGCCCATTATGGTAATTGTGTGGGAGTACCCACCGTTGGCGGCGAAGTTTACTTTGACCCTGCTTACTCTGGTAATCCTCTAGTGAACGTGATGGCGCTAGGGTTGATGGAAACGCCAGAAATTATCAAATCTGGAGCATCTGGTTTAGGCAACCCCGTGCTATATGTTGGTTCTACCACGGGACGCGATGGCATGGGAGGCGCAAGTTTTGCTAGTGCAGAATTGAGTGATCAATCAATAGATAATCGTCCTGCTGTGCAAGTAGGCGACCCCTTTTTGGAAAAGTCGTTAATTGAAGCTTGTCTGGAAGCATTTAAGACAGATGCAGTTGTCGCCGCCCAGGATATGGGAGCAGCTGGGATTACCTGTTCTACCTCAGAGATGGCGGCAAAAGGTGGTGTGGGAATTGAACTAGATTTAGATAAAATTCCCGTCAGAGAAACGGGGATGGTTCCCTATGAATACCTGCTTTCAGAATCTCAAGAACGAATGCTGTTCGTTGCCCACAAGGGGCGTGAGCAGGAATTAATCGACATTTTTCACCGTTGGGGACTTCAAGCCGTTGTCGCTGGAACAGTCATCGCTGAACCCATCGTGCGGATTCTCTTTCAGGGTGAAGTAGTAGCAGAAATTCCGGCTGAGGCTTTGGCGGAGAATACCCCACTGTATCATCGAGAATTGTTGACAGAACCACCAGAATATGCACGTCAAGCTTGGGAATGGACTTCTGATTCCTTGCCTCCTTGCACAACTGCTGGAATAGAACTCCAAGGAGTCCTGCAAAGTTGGAATGATATTTTGTTAACTTTGCTCGATACGCCCACGATCGCTTCTAAAAACTGGGTGTATCGTCAGTATGACCATCAAGTACAGAATAATACTGTAATACTACCAGGTGGTGCAGATGCCGCCGTTATCCGTTTGCGCCCCCTTGAAGAGAATAGGGGGCAAGGAAGAATTCCCAATGCCCAACGGGGTGTTGCGGCAACGGTAGATTGCAATCCTCGTTATGTTTATCTTGATCCTTACGAGGGAGCGAAGGCTGTAGTGGCAGAAGCTGCACGCAATCTAAGCTGTGTGGGTGCAGAACCCCTAGCGGTGACGGATAATCTAAATTTTGGCTCTCCAGAAAAACCCATTGGTTACTGGCAATTGGCAGAAGCTTGTCGCGGTTTGGCGGAAGGTTGTCGAGAATTGGCAACACCCGTCACAGGCGGAAATGTCTCTTTGTACAATGAAACTCTTGATTCTCAAGGCATTCCCCAAGCCATTTATCCTACCCCAGTAGTGGGTATGGTGGGCTTGATTCCCGATATAACCAAAATTTGTGGTCAAGGTTGGCAAGCATCCGGCGATCTAATTTATCTTCTCGGATTGCCTCTGGCATCCAAAATTAGTTTAGGAGCATCTGAGTATTTAGCTACTATCCATAATACTGTTGCTGGAAAACCGCCACGGGTAGATTTTGACTTGGAACGCCGCGTCCAGAAAGTTTGTCGTGAAGGAATTCGTAATGGTTGGGTACGTTCAGCCCATGATTGTGCTGAGGGGGGAGTAGCGATCGCCATAGCAGAATGTTGCATTGCTGGCAACCTTGGTGCCGAAATTAATTTGAAAATAGCACCAACCCAGGCACTACCTCGCCTTGATGAGGTGCTGTTTGGCGAAGGTGGTGCGCGGATTTTAGTTTCTGTAGCATCGGAACAACAGGAAATTTGGGAATCATATTTACAGGAACATCTAGGTAAAGAGTGGCAAAAGCTGGGTACGGTTGGTAATTCCGACACAAATTTGGCGGTTTTAACCACTGACAACCAAGCCTTGATCAAAGTTAGTATTAAAGATATGAAAGATTACTATTGCCACGCGATCGCCAAACGTCTTGCTATCCACACTACTACCCCCAGCTAAATCAGTTAGGAGTTGAAAGTGAGGAGTTAGGAATAAAAACCATAACTCCTAACTTCTAACTCCTCACTTCTAACTGATTTATTAACGTCTCTGAGCATAATTACGGTACTGTTTTAATAGATGGTTAAAGATTTGTTAAGAAATCTTCCACCATTTATCTCCATAATCCCAGTGACTTGACCCCCCCCACCAGGAGCAAAGCTAGCATGATTTCCATTCATTCTGTCACTTCGGATGAATACCCAGACCAAACTAACAACCCAATTAATAGTCATGAAAATCGTCCTGACAAGCCAGAAGAAGCTTGCGGTGTTTTTGGCATCTACGCACCAGGAGAAGACGTTGCTAAAATGACCTATTTTGGATTGTATGCCCTCCAGCATCGGGGTCAAGAATCAGCTGGGATTGCCACATTTGAGGGTACACAAGTACACCTTTACAAAGACATGGGCTTGGTGTCTCAAGTTTTCAATGAATCCATCTTGGAGCAGTTGCCTGGGAGCCTTGCTGTTGGTCATACTCGTTATTCAACTACAGGTTCTAGCCGCAAAGTTAATGCCCAACCCGCAGTCTTAGAAACTCGCTTAGGTTCATTAGCCTTGGCGCATAACGGTAATTTAGTCAATACTGTGCAACTGCGTCAAGAGTTACTTGAGAAGAAATGTAACTTAATCACGACAACAGACTCAGAAATGATCGCTTTTGCGATCGCCGAAGCAATCAATGCTGGCGCAGACTGGTTAGAAGGGGCAATTCAAGCATTTCACCGTTGCCAAGGAGCCTTTAGTTTAGTTATTGGTACTCCCAGTGGCATTATGGGTGTCCGTGACCCCAATGGTATTCGCCCCCTAGTAATTGGGACTTTGGCTGGTAATCCAGTCCGTTACGTTTTGGCTTCTGAGACTTGTGGTTTAGACATCATTGGAGCCGAATACCTGCGAGACGTTGAACCAGGTGAATTAGTTTGGATTACTGAAGAAGGCTTGGCTTCCTATCACTGGAGTCAAAAGTCCGAACGCAAATTGTGTATCTTTGAGATGATTTACTTTGCCCGTCCTGATAGCGTTATGCACAGCGAGAGTTTGTACAGCTATCGAATGCGGTTAGGGCGGCAATTAGCTGAAGAATCTGCCGTAGATGCCGATATTGTCTTTGGTGTTCCTGATTCTGGTATACCCGCCGCCATTGGATTTTCCCAAGCTTCCGGTGTAGCCTACGTTGAAGGACTGATTAAAAATCGCTATGTTGGGCGAACCTTTATTCAGCCAACCCAAGCCATGCGCGAGTCGGGTATCCGCATGAAACTCAACCCCCTTAAAGATGTTCTAGTGGGCAAACGAGTGATTATTGTAGACGACTCGATTGTACGGGGTACTACCAGCCGTAAACTCGTCAAAACCATTCGTGAGGCTGGTGCAATAGAAGTGCATATGCGAATTTCTTCTCCGCCTGTAACTCATCCCTGCTTCTATGGCATCGATACCGATTCTCAGGATCAGCTGATTGCTGCTACCAAGTCAGTAGCGGAAATTGCCAAGCAACTGGAAGTAGACAGCCTCGCCTATCTCAGTTGGAAGGGAATGCTAGAAGCAACACGAGAAGACACCAATAGTTTCTGCTCTGCGTGCTTCACCGGAGATTATCCTGTAGGGATTCCTGAGCAAGTGAAGCGTTCTAAGTTGAGCTTAGAAAAGGTAGTGGTGTAGGGAGCTAGGGCTTGGGGACTGGGAGTGAATAACTCCTAACTAACGCCCCATGCCCACTCAGGCTAAAATAGGTAAATACTCTAACAGGGATGATTTATGAACCAGCCGATATCTGAGAGAGTGCGCTGGACTACCGCCGACTTAGAATTGTTTCCAGATAACGGAAACCGTTATGAAATTATTGACGGAGAATTATTTGTGACCAGAGCGCCTCACTGGAATCATCAAAAAACTTGTGTCAGAATTAGCACTACTTTGGATAATTGGTCACAGACTACTGGTCTGGGAGAAGTTGTAACTGCTCCAGGAATAATTTTTGGCGATAATGATAATGTGATTCCTGATGTCGTCTGGGCTAGTAATAAGAGATTGCCTTTACTTTTAGACGAGGCGGGGCATTTGACTGGTGCGCCAGAACTGGTTGTAGAGGTGCTATCTGCTGGGAGTGAGAACGAAAAGCGAGACAGGGAAATTAAATTAAAGCTTTACTCAGCAAGAGGTGTTAGAGAATATTGGATTGTGGATTGGCGCAACCAACAGGTGGAAGTATATCGACGCGAACAAGCGAGTTTAAAGTTAGTTGCCACCCTGTTCAATGGTGATGAATTGAGTTCACCGATATTGCCTAATTTTACCTGCGCGATCGCCCAATTATTTACTTAAACAAATTAGTTTTTCTGTAATTCATTCTCTGTGATTACTTCCCTAAGATTTTATTACCGAACTGCATCGGGAATCCAGGGCTATTTTATTCTAGGCATAAACCGCCCAGAACTAAAGTTCCAGGCTAATAGCTAAAGTCCGTTAAAACGGACTATAATCTTTTCTCAGTCGTCTTTAGACGACTTTCGCTATTAGACTCAGAATTCATTCTGAGGCGGGCTAGATGAGAATGAAATAGCCCTGTCGGCAATCCTATGGCGGTTGCAAAAAAGTTCTCGTCTTGGTGGAGTTCTGAAGTCCAAACAGGTTGACCACTTGCCCAAACTTGACCGTGTACCCTTTCTGGTTAAATGCTTGCAAATCTTCCATCTTCAAGTCGGATGAATACCAACTACCGATGCGATGCATTTACACTCCAGAAAATACCAGCCTGCTATTCTAAACTTTATGTACTACATTAAATATTATGCCAGCTATTTAAGCTAATAATAGAATTGTTTCAATGCAGGGGATGAAAATATGAGGGTTTGGCTTGCCTGCTTTTTGGTGCTATTTGCCTTGGCGGAACTGTTCGACTGGTTGCAAGAATTTAATTTGCCATTGCCTATCTATATTTTAGGTGGCGCTTTTTTGGCGGTTGCTTCTAACTATGACAAGATTGTTGGTTCCTATTTCGATGATCCAAGCATCGCAGCATCACTTGAACAACTCCAGTTAGATTTACCAACCCCATCTATTAATTCTATTTCCTTCACCATTGCCAGTTCTGTTGAAGATGCTCAACTAAAAACCCAAAGCGGCTTGTCGCCAGACATCACCTCGAACTAGCAAGTAAATTGCTACATTAAATTAGAGCATCTAACCAATTCAGGCTACCGCCGCAACGCCGTGATTAGTGGACTTTTAGAAAAACTCCGTGTCCCGTTTGTCAAAGTTCAGGATTCTGGCGAAACTTCCTTCAGCAAAAGCTGGCTGCAAATTATTTTGATTACTAGTGTGGGAGTCACCGCCTTGATCTGGGGAGTTCGGGAACTCAAATGGTTACAGCCTTGGGAGTTGAGAGTTTATGACCAGATGTTGCGATCGCATCCACCACAAGCACCTGATCGGCGGATTTTGCTGGTAAAAATTACTGACGAGGATCTTAAACGAGAGAAATGGACTCTATCAGATCATACAATCAATCAGCTGTTAGAGAAAATAGAGTCTTATCAACCGCGAATTGTTGGTTTATATCTTTT
Organism: Chroococcales cyanobacterium; assembly: GCA_038249935.1. Taxonomy (GTDB): domain Bacteria; phylum Cyanobacteriota; class Cyanobacteriia; order Cyanobacteriales; family Nostocaceae; genus Nostoc. The sequence continues at coordinate 145 of JBBSCU010000281.1, read as the reverse complement.
CCAGCCAGAACACAACAATTTGGCGGCTAATCTGCAAAATCAAGACAATATTATCAGCACTTGTTTGTTTAGCAGTTTGGGTAGAGATGAAATGCCACCGCCACCCAATTTTCCTATAGATAATGTTGGGTTTAGCGATGTGGTT
>JBBSCU010000280.1:0-6783 GCA_038249935.1 Chroococcales cyanobacterium | reverse complement strand
GGTACACTATTGAGGGGAAACAAAAAACCTGCGAGCAGAAATGCTGTTAAGACTTTAATTGTGCCGATCGCCTGGACAGCCGCACTCTGTGTTGTGGTAAAAATACCAATAATTAACCCTAATTGTACCCCAGATAACAAAAATACCAGTGTACCGATCGCCAACGGGATGGGATCGCCAATAAAGCGGACACCAAATAACAAAAATCCAACTATAAATAGAATTACTGCTTCTCCCAATCCCACCAGCATATATGCGAGGGATTTGCCCATTAACAGTTCAAAGGCGCTCAAGCTGGATGCGTAAAGTTGTAGAATAGTTCCTTGCTCCTTTTCTCGCACTAGAGCGATCGCAATTAGCAAGGGTGGGAAAATAGCCAAAATCACCCCATAACTCCCCGGTACAATAAACAACGATTCCTGTCGTCCAGGATTGAACCAGAGTCTGACTTGGGAAACCACCCCCAACATCTTAGATAGTTTACCTAAATGATTTTGTACAGCAGAAAGCGTTGTTCCGTCTACAGCAAGCTGTGTCACCCGTGCGTTAATCACATCGCTACCATCGACTACAACCTCTATTTCCCCCGTTCTCCCTGCATCTACGTCAGCAGCAAAACCCACGGGAATTGTTACTTGTACTTGAGCTGTACCGCGATCGAGGGCATCAGGAAACCTTGCACCCTGCCACTTTACGGGAACAAATAAATTAGTTGCATAAAGTTGTTCAACATAACTGCGGCTGAGGGTGCTTTGATCTAAATCGCGGACGACTAGGGGAATGTTTTTTGCTTCCAGGCGAATGGCAAAGCCAATAATTAATAAGGCAATTACCGGGAGAATGAAGGCAAGGGCAACACCTAAGCGATCGCGCCCGAACTGCTCTAACTCTTTGAAAAACTGATTGCGAATTCGTCGTATAATCATGGTGGCGCACCTCCTGCCCGTTGCACTTCACCGATAAAGGCATCTTCGAGGGAGAAGGGAATGGGTTGAATTCCAGCTAGGGATAGATGAGCAATTTGCAGAGATGATTTGATTTTTGGCAGTTCCTCATCGGGATGATCTAAAACGACATGGAGGCGATCGCCAAAAATTGACACGCGCCAGGGTTCGAGATATCCACGCAGCAAATCATAACTATTTTGCAACTCTCCCACTTGCAACTCAAATAATTTACCCGGTTGCATCGCCTTAATTTCACTGGCTGAACCTTCCGCCACCTTGCGACCTGCTACCATAAAACACATCCGGTTACATTGTTCGGCTTCATTCATGTAATGTGTAGTCACCAGAATTGCTGTACCATTCCGGGCAAAGTCGTTAATTAACTGCCAAAATTGCTGTCTTGCAAGTACGTCTACCCCAGATGTCGGTTCATCCAAAAATAAAATCTCCGGTTCGTGCATCACCGATGCGCCAAAGGCCACCCGTTGTTTCCAACCACCGGGAAGTTGTCGGGTTAGTAAATGTTCTTGTCCTTCCAAACCGCAAATCGCCAATACCCACCGAATTTTTTCTTGTTGCTGTCGGGGAGGAATGCCGTAAACGCCGCTATAAAAGTGCAAATTTTCCAGAATGCTTAGGTCATCGTAAAGGGTGAATTTCTGGCTCATGTAACCAATGCGCTGTCTGAGGGAGGCACTGCGAAGATTTCCGCGTTCTCCAGCCAGGGACATCTCACCAGAACTGATTGGTAATAATCCACAAAGCATTTTGATGGCGGTGGTTTTTCCGGCTCCATTGGCACCGAGTAACCCGTACACTTCACCATAGTGAATATCGAGATCGAGATCGACTACAGCATGAAATGAACCAAAAACACGATTGAGATGATGGGCAGAAATGGCAGGTTGTGGGGTTTTTTCATCGGAAGTAGTCGCTGCAAACTGGCGGGTGCGGGGAAAGGGGATTGATGCAGGGATTGAGCCTTTGCGACGCAGGAGGGCTATGAAAACGTTTTCTAAGGTTGGGGGTGCAGATTGAATACTATCACCTGGATGTTGCGTCAAGCGTTCGCGCACGAAGGCTTCTCCCTGCTGGGCATCTTTCACCAGAACTTCCAGGTGATCCCCTAATGTTGACACATCTGCAATCTGTCCATCGGGGTCAATCAGGGGCAATAGTACTTGTTCCGCTTTGACGAGATCAAGGGTGCGAATTACCAGACGACTGAGGTGTAAATCTGCTTTTAATCTTGCTGGAGAACCCACTTGCTGAATTTGTCCGTTGTCTATGAGTGCCACGCGATCGCAACGTTCCGCTTCATCCAAGTCAGGGGTTGCTACCACCACGGTGATTCCCTGCGCCGTCAACCCCGCCAGAATGTCCCAAAACTCGCGGCGGGCAATGGTATCTACTCCAGTGGTTGGCTCATCTAACAATAGCACTTGTGGCTCTGCAACCAACGCACAGCACAGGGCTAACTTCTGCTTCATCCCACCTGAAAGCTTACCCGCGAGGCGATCGCGAAATTGCTCCAATTGCATCAGTTTAAGATATTTTGTCCGTCGCCCTTCCAATTGATTTTCTGGCACTAACCGCAGTCCAGCGCTGTAATGAATATTTTCATCAACACTCAAATCTGGATAAAGAGAGAATTGCTGAGTTAGATACCCAGTATGGTTACGGGCATCTCTGGCGGGTAATCCCAGAATTTGTGCTGTTCCCGCCGTTGCTTCCATCACACCTCCTAGAATGTTGAAAGCTGTAGTTTTTCCCGCACCATCGGGGCCAATCAGCCCAAACAATTCACCGCGATGAATTTCTAGATCGATTCCTTGAATGGCGATGGTTTTGCCATAGTGTTTGTATAGCTTCTGGATGCGAATCGTCACATCATCCAATATCGGGGAAGGTGCCATTGCTGTAGCAACCTGTCGTCCATTCTCAAACCTGTTTGTGGAGTATTTAATCACATATTTGTCCCCCTTCAATCTGAGAATTTACTGAAAGCAGATATTTGGAGTGCGATCGCTCACCGTAGGCAATGTAATATCTTTGATACAGCGATCGCATTTTTTCTAAGTTCTCTATACTTGCGCGACCACTCAACTCACCTACTATTTTGAAGAAAAGAGTGTTTGCCAATCTTGTACAAAGGACGGTGGAACTGATAGATTAATCGCCTCACCATCGATTACTGGCAATGTTAAGCTGAGGGGAATTTCTGGCTGCAACTGCGGTAACAAGGGCTGAATATCATACTGTCCTACATTAGATTCGGGAGCAGATAAATCTGTGAAAAGAATACTGGAGCTATCATCAGCAGCAAGTGTTTTACCCATTGAATCAGCCAACAATAAAGGTTTACTGCGGTCGATTTCTACTGCACCAACGAACCCCACTAAACGCAGTTCCAGACTAGTTTTGCCATTGAGAGGAGTACGTTTAAAGGCGATCGCCTGCCAGTTATTCTCGTGCTGATCTTTAAGGGTTTGCCTGGATTGGTAAACCATTTGTCCTGGGGCTTCTTCCAATTGACGAATGGTAGCTTTCGCTGGCGCGATCGCCAGATTAATAGTCAACGTCCAGACTAGCATTCCGAGTATGAGTGTTACTCCAATAAAACGAGAAATTGATTTCATTTTTATTCCTCTCTAAATCTATCTAAATCATCATTAATTGACGACTTTTTACAGTGCCTTTTGAATTGCTTTCGATTCCTATTCCTAAGATGAACTGAATAGTCGTCTTACAATTAGGTTTGGATTAACATCAGGGATTTCCAAGAAATAAATTATCCAATATTGTGGGCTAGGTAACATAAATGCCCCACAATAAATAGTCAATAGTTGGATATTTTTTTGTTTGGAAGTCCCTAAGAGCGAGGACAGGCAAAGAATCAGCATGGAACAAAAGCTTTAATTAGCCGACCATGCTGGTTGCTGATGTGTGCTAAATCAAGCCTGGCCCTTTGTGCCGCCAATCGTGTTCTGTTGTCAATTTACCGTCCTCATCCTCAGATAACTCCTGCAACTGATGGGCACGCTCTATAACGTCCTGCGCTGCTTCCTCTTGCAAATCTCCGGGAACATTAACGTACATTTCTGGCTCGATAGGGTAGTTATTAAGCAATCCCTCTTTATCTACACTGTAACCATCTGTTGGGTGACTCAATTCGCCATCAGCTTGTTCATGAGAGGTATGACCGAAGTTCTTGCCTTCCCGATCCCGACGTGCGGCGGATTCAGCCGGGATGATGTGCGGGTCATATTGCGGGACAGATTGTTGGGAATCATCTTGATTGCTCATTGTAATATTCCTTTGTAGTTTCTCTTCAATATTTTTGGCAGTTGTCTTGTTCTCATCTTTCAAGCGCATTATGCACTCCTTATTGAATATGAGGACAGGGCGGCCGCATCATGTCAACAAGCATAGTATATTCTCAATAGAGCTAAGAATAATGTCATTAACTCTTGCTTGTTGCGAAATTTTTAGGCGATCGCTTTGACGCTTAAAAAATAATAAAACGCGAAATCCTCATTTTTTCGTTGGTTCTTAACCTTCGTTGTGATCAAGAGTAATTTAGATGCGTTTGCCCTGAATATGAGGACTGCTCAATCTGAATTAACAACTCTGTCTCTATTATTATGACAGACTGTTGATTGATTTCCTGATTGAATTGATTAACTACGATATAAAACTTAGGAAGAACAGTTTTTTAATATGAAACTCTAGATAAATTTTCAAGTTAATACTCTAGGGAATCAATAGATGATCTCCCATCTTTTTTTATTCGCTCGATCCGCTTAATATTGGCTTCGGCGTTGTTTTATTCCTACTTTTCCAAAGGTTCTCCTGCTGCTTTCCAACCTTGAATACTAGGAGGAAAACCATGCACGTTAGTACGTCCTAACATTTGCAAAGTCATAACTCCCATTGCGCTTCGATAGCCCGTTGTGCAGTAGAGAACTACAGGGCGATCTTGGGGAATTTTATCAAGATTGGCAATTAAGGTTTGCAAGGGGATATTAATGGCGTTGGGAATGTGACCGGAGTTATATTCAGAAGGCTGTCTGACATCAATTAATTCTGCATTAAATGCTGCATTATCGTTTTTGATAATATTTTTGAGAGCTTCTGTATTTGCGATCGCGTAATAATCGCTAGGAAGAGAAGTCAAAAAATGCTCGATCGCTTCCGACAGTTGAGTTTGGGGCATCGAACTAGCAGATGCGACGGGGATGGGTGCGATCGCTAAAATACAAATGAATGATAATATTCCTAGAAATAATGTTAGAAAAAGATTCTTCATATTTTTCTCCTCAAGTTGTGTGACTGACATATAAAGCAGTTGGGCTGAAACACTTTAGCCCAGCAGGTTGAATACTCGTCATCCTGCGTCATTCTTCATCATTTGGCTCAAAATCTTCTGGACAATTTGCACTCCTGTCACAGCTTGCCAGCCAAACAATCCCAGTAAAATCAGGTTCAGCGAAATGTGGATGCTGCGAACCCAGTCATGCTTCTGCATGAAGGGAACTAACGCAGCAGATGTGGAAATCAACCCCACCATTCCTAACCCGGCAAATAGATGGGGGCTAATCACAATTTTGCCACTGTTAAGATAGGTAACAGTTATCCCCCCGATCGCCCCCATTACCATTAGCGCGAGCAAGATCGAGCCAATTTGATGATGGCGGATGGCAAAGCGACCCTTTACCAGTTCTTTTTTAGACTCTCCTTCTGCCAGCCTCGTCCGCCGAACTTGCACACCCAGATACATGGCGTAGAGGGCAACGACTAATAAAATCCACATGGTAATCGGGTGGAAAAAGCTGAGATAGGGCTGGAGAACTGCTAGATTATGCAAACTCATAATGGTTATCTCCAAAGTATTTGCGTATATTGAATATGAGGATTGCTTGAAGTGAATTAACAACTCTGCTTCTACGATTACCCTGACAGGCTGTTGTTTGATTTATTGAATGAATTAAATAAATTGATTAAATATGGTACAAAACTTATCTTGGCTCAATTACATTCTTGTCAGAGAATCTTTATAACCAAAAATGCAAGTACATAGGCTGCTGCTGCCTACGTGAATTCATATATCGTAATCAAAAGCTCGAAAACGCGACAAAAGTCTTGATAAAAGTTTGTCTATAACCTCAAAAAAATTGGCTATCCCTCTCATTCCTTGAAAAGATAGAAGGGATAGACGACCGCCGATTTATTCATTAGTTAGTTGGTTATTGCTACTAAAGTTGTTGGCAGAATTTCAGGGCATAACGTGTAGCGTTATCGCTACTTTTATATTCTTATGATAACAGCTATATTTTACCAAAAAAGTATCACATTAAATCTCATTCTTTTGATATAGTATTTTTTTAGTCGCCGTTCTAGAAAAAATTAAATTTATATTTGACATTTTTCTTACTTTTTATATTGTAATCAAACAAATAACCCTAGAAATCAAACAACACTATGTCATGGTGTAGAAAATTAACAAGAGAGCAAAAGTGCTTTTTGACCTCTTGTTGATATTTGGTTCACCAAACCTCTGGATTTTGATGAGTTCCTTGCTATGCGTTTTTTATGTTTCAGAGGAAAAAGCAGAATTATGGTTTCAACCGTCGATCTCAATACTGTGGTTGGTTTATCTGAGCAAGAGGCGTACGGCTTGCCGTCTGCGACAGCAATCGCTCGGCTCAAGCAAGATGGCTACAATGAACTCCCATCGTCCCGATCGCGCAGTATCTTATCCTTCGCTTGGGAAACCGTTCAAGATCCAATCTTCCTCTTGCTGGTTGGTGGTGGTATCATCTATTGGATTTTAGGC
>JBBSCU010000279.1:0-6785 GCA_038249935.1 Chroococcales cyanobacterium | reverse complement strand
TACAATAGCCTTGGGCAGTACAGCAAAGCCGAACCCCTCTACACCCAAGCCTTGGAGATGACAAAGCGGCTGTTTAATGGCGACCATCCGAATGTCGCTGGTAGCTTGAACAATTTAGCATTACTCTACGATAGCCTTGGGCAGTACAGCAAAGCCGAACCCCTCTACACCCAAGCCTTGGAGATGACAAAGCGGCTGTTTAATGGCGACCATCCTGATGTCGCTACTAGCTTGAACAATTTAGCATTACTCTACAATAGCCTTGGGCAGTACAGCAAAGCCGAACCCCTCTTGAGTGATGCTTTGGCAATGTGCGATCGCACTTTAGGAGTTAATCATCCCACTACGATGACGATTCGAGAAAATCTAGCAACCCTGCAACGCCAGTTACCTCCCCCTGCCATCTGAATGCATCGGTTAGATAAGTTTGTAGAAACCTTGCTGGCGATGTCTACGACGGGCTACGCGATCGCAATTCTACCGTTTTCCCTGCTGTGGCGATTCGTTAAACAACTAATTCGTAATTAAAACATTGGCTTTACGCGATGTCTAAAACTCTTATGATAAAACTATAGCAATCCTATTTGATTTGTGAAAATCGCTAGGCTCAGATCCCCGACTTCTCAAAGAAGTCGAGGATCTTGTTGTTCACGAATGATTTAGGATTGCTATAGTCAGCCCTACTTAACACGAGTTGGTAATGAGTCAATTTATCCAACCCATCAACTTGCAAATATCACCTGATTCCTTAAACCAAGGTGAAAGAGCTATTCTCCAGGAATTAGCTTTACAGTTGTACGCACAGAATATTTTTACCTTGAGTCAAGCACGTCACCTAGCTAACTTGCCTGTATGGGAATTTCAGAAACTTTTAGGACAAAACAAAATTAAGCGTCATTACAATGAAGCAGATTTAGCTGAAGATATTGAAATCATTGAAGCAGGTTTTTAGAGATTGTGACCGTTGTTTGTAACGCTACGCCTTTGATAAATTTTGCAGCTATTAATCGTCTTGATATCTTGCAGACTACATTTAGACAAATTATTATTCCCCAAGCTGTTTATTATGAAACGACTATTGTAAGTTTTCCAGGATCGGAATTTATATTGCAAGCGATCGCTGCCAAATGGTTGCAAGTTATCTCAGTTTCAACAATAACACTCAATATACCGCCAGAATTAGATAATGGTGAACGCGAAGCAATTGCCTTAGCCCTAGAAACTGGAGAACGGCAAATTTTGCTAGATGAACGTGAAGCACGCCAAGTAGCTCAAAATTTAGGATTACAAACAATTGGTACTTTAGGTATTCTCTTATTAGCAAAAAATAGAAAGATAATTACACAGGTGCAACCCTTACTAGATGCTATGATTAATACTGCTCAATATTGGGTGAGCCGCAGTCTTTATGAACAAGTCTTACGACAAACAGGAGAATTAATAGACTAAACCACATCTATTTTGAGACCCATAGTTTTTAAAAGTAGTGGGAGCAGCGTTCGACTGACTTGTACTGAGCTTTGTCGTTGGCGCAGTCTCTCGTAAAGAAGTGCGGGCTACGCGATCGCACCAAACTACATTCTGACTTCTGAATTCTGACTTCTGAATTCTTCTTCAATAAACAAGGGTTTGAATAATCATTTTTTCCATGACTTGCAATTGACTACAGAGTTATTTTGTCGTTATCCTCTATGATTTCCAAAAGCGATCGCTTCATAACTTCACTGACAAATTTATTGCCTTGCAAATTCAGGTGAATGTGGTCGTGAAACAAACCTTGTGGGTTAGTGGTTGAATTGAATATCGGTAAAAAATCTATATAGTTAATTTGCTGCGCCTTAGTCAACTCGCTCAAGCGCTGACGTGCCTTAATTTCGTAATCGCGGCAGCCTGGTTTACCAATTTCTCGTAGTAAGGGAGTCATGACTAGTAGAAATTGGCTGTTAGTTTGACGAGTTAGCGCTTGAATTTTAGCGATCGCTTCCAGATTAATGCCAACGCGATCGCCTGATTCATTCTGCACTGCGTTCATTTCGGGAATTGGTTTTTGCTTGACGATATAGCGTTGCCACACTTCCACTAATGCCAGGGGGGGTTTACTCTCTGGATAGTTGCGATCGCGTCCTACTGGTAAAGAAGTGGGAGGAGTAGCAAATAAATCATCGGTATTAATTAGTAATATCACTGCTTGGGCGTTGAAATTGCTAAACTTTTGTAAATAAGCTAATTCATTCCTTGGCCCCCAAGAGTTAGCTGAAGCATTTAGCACTTCTATTTCCTGATAATTACTATTAGTGGATGATGCCAGAGAACCCATCATCAAGCTAGATATTGTATTAGTCTGATCTGTCCACCAGCCACCATTAGCAATAGAATCCCCTAACATTAAGACTCGTAGTTCAGAAGGTGCAGGTATGTTTTTTATCGGACTACCTCGCATAGAATACTCATTAATCTCAATGCGATTACCAAAACGACGGGTACGCTGGTTAGGAGCCAACAAATAACCAATCTGCTCATCGCCAATGTAAATCAGGGGATTACCAAAACCAAATAGCGATCGGAGTCCGATTTCTAACACCACAAATAATCCCACAACCACCGCCAAAATTACCATCAGCGTCACTTTCACCTGCTCACACCCTCCTATACCGAGTTGCTTTCAACGATATTAACTGAGGTATGGGGCATTGGGCATTGGAAAGAGGCAGGGCAATACTGGGTTAAGAATAGGGCTTACGCAAAACTACACGCTGTAGGGGCAATTTATGAATTGCCTCTACCTGAAAATCATTCTTTTTGGCTATTGTTTGCGTAAGTCTTGAAGAGTATTCGTCAACCGAGTTCCGAGGTGGATTCACGAGTATCAAAGACTCATTGTTGCATTCTAAAATATATCTCCTCTGCCCCATGCCCAATGCCCAATGCCCAATGCCCAATGCCCAATGCCCAATGCCCAATGCCCAATGCCCAATGCCCAATGCCCAATGCCCAATTGCCAAGCTTAAACAAAATAATATGAGGAATTTAACATCATCCGCAAATAGAAGGACTACAATCAAGACTGACAAATGTTTCGTTTTGCAACAAAGGAGGATTACAAAGCTGTGTCCGACTTAAATCGAGGAATTATGAAATTCGAGGGTGCAGATTCCCCCAAAGCAGTCACTATCTCTACCGTGTTGCTTCTGGGATCGATCGCGGCTCTGATCATCTGGGCGCTGCAAGCTGCCTATGCGCTAAACTAAAACCATTAGTAGCCTGAAGGACACTGGCAAAAACGGTTTCCGTCGTAGCCAAGTGTCCATTAAGCAACTAGTAAATAAAAGCGCCCTAATAACCATCAAAAATTTCAGAAAAACTTTAGATTTGAGGTTTTAGATGGAAAATTTAAGTCTAAAATCCAAAATCCAGAATGTTTGAACCTTGGGGTGTCTTAGTTATTTTAATTGCCTGCCCCCTCTTGGGCGGATTACCCCTGATTGCATGGATTACTTACGCCCTCAAGCGTAAGCAATTATCGCAAATTGGTACAGGAAACATTAGTGTATCAGCTGCCTTTTATCACGGTGGTACATTTGTCGGAATTCTGGCAGTGTTGTCAGAAGCTTCCAAAGGATTTGCGGCAATCTTACTCAGCCGCGTTTTCTTTCCAGCTGATTCGTCTTGGGAATTGATTGCCCTTATTGCTCTAGTAATAGGTAGATACTGGATAGGGAAAGGAGCCGGTACGACAAATGTTGTCTGGGGATTTGTGTTACACGATCCATTGGTGGCAATATTTGTATCTTTCTTTGCAGGGATTATTTTTACAATTCTGCAATCAAAACAGGTAGTAAAATTTGGGGTTTTACTTCTCCTTCCTGTGTTTGTGACAATTCTGCACATTGGCGATATCCCCAGAATCCTCGCTGCTGTTGCCTTAGCTGCTTTAATGGGCTGGATTTATACAAAAATTCCCGATGATATGAATCTACCAGCACAACAGGCACAAACAGAATCGCAAGCGATGTTGGAATTTTTACGCGGCGATGTCTACGACGGGCTACGCCAACGCACAATAGTTTCTCTAGATGAAGAGTTGGATGCTGCCATCGTCGGAGAAAAGGCGGCGACGTTATCTCAAATTAAGCGCTGGGGCTATGCAGTTCCCAAGGGATGGGTACTTGCCCCAATCGACGATCCTGAACTGTTGACAGAATTTCTCCAGCCATCAGAATTATCTCCTTTAGTGGTGCGTTCTTCAGCCATTGGAGAAGATTCAGAACAGGCTTCTGCTGCTGGGCAGTATGAAACAGTTTTAAATGTTACTAGCCCCCAGGCATTGCAATCAGCGATCGCTCAAGTTCAAGCTTCTTACAATCATCCATCTGCCGTGCAGTATCGGCGCGATCGCGGTTTAAAGGACTCAGCAATGGCTGTGTTGATTCAACAACAAGTCCAGAGTGTATATTCTGGTGTCGCTTTCAGCCGCGATCCCATTACTCAACAAGGTGATGCGATCATCATTGAAGCCCTTCCAGGTAGCCCGACGCAAGTCGTTTCGGGAAAAGTCACACCAGAACAATACCGCGCTTTTGTGCTGGAAATAGAAAATTCTTCCTCTGTGCAATTAGAGGGCGAAGGACGAGTTCCACAAGCATTAATTAAACAAGTTGCATACTTAGCCTACCGACTCGAAAAACGCTATAATGGCATTCCTCAAGATATCGAGTGGAGTTATGATGGTCAAACCCTCTGGGTATTGCAATCTCGACCGATTACCACTCTGCTGCCCATGTGGACACGCAAAATCGCCGCTGAAGTGATTCCCGGAGTAATTCACCCCTTAACATGGTCAATTAATCGTCCCTTAACTTGTGGAGCTTGGGGAGAACTTTTTACTTTAGTTTTAGGCGATCGCGCTTTGGGGTTAGATTTCACCGAAACAGCAACTCTGCATTATTCTAGAGCCTATTTTAATGCATCCCTCTTAGGAAGTATTTTTCTCCGCATGGGACTACCATCGGAAAGTCTGGAATTTTTAACCAGAGGAGCCAAATTAAGTAAGCCGTCTTGGGAGTCAACCTGGGAAAATTTGCCCGGACTGGCGAGGTTGCTGGGGCGAGAATTAAGTTTAGAAAAAGACTTCAAGCGGGACTATCACAAACGATTTATTCCTGGCTTGTCGCAATTGGCGCAGTCAGATATAGATAACTTGGAACCATCCAAGCTGTTGATAAGAATTGACTTTATCCTAGAGTTGCTGCGTCAAGGGACATATTACAGCATTTTAGCTCCCTTGAGTGCTGCTCTGCGACAGGCGATTTTTCGGGTGAAGGATGGGGAGATTGATAACAGCGTTACCCCAGAGGTGGCGGCATTGCGATCGCTCAGTGCAATAGCTACAGATGCCAAGCAGGTATTGCTTGAGATTGAGCCACAGAAGGTATTTGAGCAATTAAAGCAAACCCCACAGGGAGAAAAGATCCTGCAAGCATTTAACGAATTGCTTCAGGATTACGGCTATTTAAGTGAAGTGGGAACTGATATTTCCGTTGCGACTTGGCGGGAGAATCCCCAGATGATCAAGCAGATGTTTGTGCAGTTGATGCAGGGTAACGAACCACAAGCAGGTGCTAAAGACGCGATTAATAGCATCTTGGCTGGTAAGCGCAAACGTGGATTTGTGCAACGGCGTGTGGATATCAAAGGACGAGTTACCGAAGTTTACTCACGCCTGTTAGCTGAATTACGTTGGAGTTTTGTGGCTTTAGAGAAGATTTGGTTAAAGTCTGGCTTACTCAAGCAAACGGGAGATATCTTTTTTCTGAACTTTGATGAAGTTCGCCATCTCGTTGTGGATGCAGATTCTAGCTTAATTGAGCAGTTGGATGAGTTAATCAAATTGAGGCGATCGCAATTCGTCCAAGATAGCGAATTCATTCAAGTACCCTTTTTAGTCTACGGCAATACACCCCCTCACCCCTTAGCTCCCTCTCTGCTCTACTCTGACCAAATCTTACAAGGCATTGGAGCCAGTCCCGGACAAGCCGAAGGCACAGTAAAGGTGTTGCGAAATTTACAAGACGTGCCGGACATTGACCGAGATACGATTCTGGTCGTGCCTTACACAGATTCCGGCTGGGCACCTTTGTTATTAAGGGCTGGAGGATTAATTGCCGAAGTTGGTGGACGGCTTTCTCACGGTGCGATCGTGGCTCGTGAGTATGGAATTCCCGCAGTGATGGATGTTCGAGGGGCTACATGGCTCCTGCAAGATGGTCAACGAGTACGGATTGATGGGTCTAGGGGAATTGTGGAATTATCTAACGATTTGAGACCAGAATGATTACTACTTCTGCTAGAAGAGTCTGTTTCTCATAATCTGGAAATCAAAAGAAAGGTATTGTAATGATAAGTCTACATTTACCAACTGGGATACTTCCAATGAGAGTATTCCGGCAATAGTCAGCAGATGAAATAGTACTTCATGCGATCGCTCGAAGGGTTGCCGCAGCGATCGCTATAGGGTAACATTTTACAAGACAAGCTTCATCAGAATTCAAAGACGCACAGTAAGTAGGTTGTCGTCAAACATCACTTTTGGGATAAAAGCTTATCATTTGGTTAGAGACTATGAGTTACACTGTTCCATAAAGATAGTGTCTGCAAACATGGATTCTCTCAAAGAAAAGATTTTGAAAAAACTAGAACGCCTTCCAGAAAATGCACAGCAGGAAGTTTTAGATTTTGTCCAGTTTCTAGAGTGGCGAAAAGAGAATCGTCAGGAATCTCAGTTATCT
>JBBSCU010000278.1:0-6792 GCA_038249935.1 Chroococcales cyanobacterium | reverse complement strand
GGATTAAATAAAGTGCAAAAGTAGGGTGTGTTAGCGGAGCGTAACGCACCATTCCAAGTTAAATAAGAATTGCACGTTATTAAATTTGCGTTCCTAAGCTCCTCATATTTATTAGTTACCCATGACACAAGCGAATATGGAATAGACATCTCCAGAAATTAAATATGCGTTATGCAGAACCCTTGTAGAGACGCGAAATTTTGCGTCTCTACATTCATTATCGGAGATGTCTAATTCATACAAAACGCTTTAATATCTGCGGAATGTGGGTACTAACTATATTCGTTAACTAAAATTTTGAACATCTCATGTTTTCTAATAGCATCAAAATCAGGATCAGTTTTAACAAGTTGCAATCTATTTGATTCAAGTTTGATTGATTGTTGTAGATTTTGTATTGCTAGAGTGACATTGTTTTGTAGTGCATAACAACAGGCTTTGTTATACCAGTAATCAGCACAGTCAGATTTGATTTCAATTGCTTGATCGTAGACAACTAACGCCTCTTCATAACGTTGCAATTTTATTAAAGTGACACCTTTGTAATTCCAAGCATTGATGTTATCTGGCTTTAATTGAATAACTTTTTCGTAAGAAGCGATCGCATCTTCATATTGTTGTAAAAAATAGAGTGCATTGCCACGATCTAACCAGAAACCATAAAAGTCAGAATAGATAGTAATTGCTCGATTATATGAGTCTACGGCTGCTTGATAATTTTGCTGCGCTGCTAAAGCTTGTCCTCGTAACCACCAAGTATTGCTATCTTCTGGTCTAATTTCTATCACCTTGTCATAGGCTGTGATCGCTTCGTCATGTTTGTTTAAAGAATAAAGCGCGTGTCCCCGCCAATACCAAGCGTCAGCATTTTTGGGTTTATTTTTAATGAGTTTGTCATAGCAAGCGATCGCCTGGTCATATTGTTGCGATGAAACTAATTTATCACCTTGTTTTTGTAACTCTTGGTTTTTATCTCTAAATATCCATAAAACTAAAACTAATCCGATGACTAAATACCGCGAATACTCTCTAAATATTGCACTAGCTAAAACAGTTAAATTTTCTGGGAGATTGAGATATTCGCTAATTGTATTAGTGAAATTCCATAAAAATTGATTAAAAGGTCTAGCAAACCATAACAAACCAATCAATATCCAAATTCCATATTTAGCAACCTTATTGATCTGTTGTTGAATTGGTTGCGGCAGCCACGGCTCGATAATTCCGTAACCATCCAGAGCAGGAATAGGTAATAAATTAATCAAAACCACATAGATATTTAGGGAAATTATATAAGTTAGGGCAGTAATCAAAGCAAATAAAACTGAATTTGGATTTTCGACAGCTAAAGAATCCCAACCAAATTGAAAAGGCAGTGATAGCAGGTAAGCTAGAATCAAATTGGCAACTGGGCCAGCCGCCGAAACTGCACTTTTCCATTTGCGATCGCGTAATCGACTATGGTTAATATAAACTGCTCCCCCAGGTAGAGCAATGCCACCAATCAGGAGAAAAAATAACGGCATCATCAAACTTAAGCTCGGTTCGGTATATTTGAGTGGGTTCAAGGTCAAATAGCCCTTATCTTTGACAGAAGTATCACCACCCCAATATGCTACTATGGCATGGCCAAACTCATGCAAACATAAAGATAATATCCAACCAAAACAGATAAAAACTACTACTAGCCACATAATATAAATATCTCGTAAAAACCCTGGTTAATTTTTGATTATATTGGCTTTCTCAACAAGTTTAAAGAGAAATCATCAGTGAGCGATCGCCTAAAATTTTGCCCACTGATGATTTATTCTCCCTCGTAAATTGTCGCTATCAAGAATTAAGGATAAAGACCCCTATCAGTTAGCGCCTGAGCCACTCTACCCACCCCTATGGTGTAAGCTGCTAACCTTAAAGAAATTTGCCTCACCTGCGACTGGTGAATCACCCGATGGTAGGCTTGCACCATCAAATGTTCCATTTCGCGGTTGACACGTTCCTCATCCCAAAAGACGTAGGAAAGTCCCTGCACCCACTCTAAATAACTGACTACCACACCGCCAGCATTCGCTAAAATATCTGGTAGCACTGTCACACCCCGCGCCTCTAACGCCAAGTTAGCCTCAAGAGTAACTGGCCCGTTAGCTGCTTCTGCGACAATTTGCGCCTGTACCTGATTCACATTTTCTTTAGTGATCTGGTTTTCTAAAGCCGCAGGTATTAAGACATCGCAGGATAAAGTTAATAAATCTGCATTGCTAATTGGTACAGATTGGGGGAAACCCATAATACTCTTGCGATTTTCAGCAGCGTAGACTTTCAACTTGGGAATATCAAGACCAACTTCGGAAAATATTCCGCCAGCACCCGTTGAAACAGCGATAATTTTTGCACCTGCTTCATATAGTAATTCGGCTGCGGCACTACCAACGTTACCGAAACCCTGAATAGCGACTCGTATCCCTGCCAAAGATTTATCTTGCTCTGCTAGTGCCTCACGTACAACAATCATCACACCACGTCCGGTTGCCATTTCTCGTCCCAGGGAACCACCAATAGATAGAGGCTTCCCAGTTACAACCCCCGGTACAGCATGACCAACATTCACAGAGTAAGTGTCCATCATCCAAGCCATTTCACGGGCAGAAGTACCCATATCGGGTGCAGGAATATCTACGGCAGGCCCAATATCTTTTATCAACTCGCTGATATAACGGCGGCTGATTCGCTCTAATTCGCCAACACTGTAATGTTTTGGATCTATGGCAATGCCACCCTTGCCACCACCATACGGAATGCCTAACAAAGCACATTTCCAGGTCATCAGCATTGCTAGAGCGGATACTTCGCGCAGTGTCACAGCCGGATGGTAACGAATTCCACCCTTGTAGGGGCCTAAAACATCGGAGTGTTGCACGCGATGTCCAGCAAGAACTTGTATTTCTCCATCATCTAGCTTCACGGGAATGGAAACTGTGACAACCTTACGCGGGTGGCTGAGAATTTCCAGCAAACCCTGATTTAAATTTAATTCTTTAGCTGCTGCTTCTAAGTAACTACAGGCTTGATCAAATGGGCATATATGCGCTGGAGAAGCAGGTTCTGGCAGCAACAGGGATTTTGAAATCATAAAATTTTCTCCTAAATACGGTATCTTTACGAACCAGATATCGTATGTATTTAGCTTATCCTTTTTTTTTGGAAAAATAAGGATTTTGTAGTTTTTGTTACAGTTTTATATTTTATATCCTGCTAGGGAATTAAAGTAGTATGCGGAATAATGTTCTAAGCTAATGCGATCGCTGCATTCTGTCCACCAAAGCCAAAACTCAAACATAAGACCTGCCGAATTTTACTTAGACGTGCTGCTGTAACGATATCTAAATCAAATTCTGGCTGCTGCAATCCTACGCATGGCGGTAATATTTGATGCTTTAATGCCATAAGAGAAAAAGCTACACCTAAGGCTCCCGAAGCTCCTAATGTATGACCTGTGCTTCCCTTAGTCGAACTAACCGCTACTCCTTGGGGAAACAAACGCTGGATTATCATGGTTTCTATGCGATCATTTAGCTGAGTAGCTGTGCCATGAGCATGAATATAATCAATATCGGCTGGTGACAGACAACTACGTTCTAGACATTGTTTAATTGCAGCGATCGCACTTTTCCCTTTAGGTTCTGGTGAATTTGGATGATATGCGTCGTTAGTTAAGCCAAAACCGAGAATTTCACCATACACTTTTGCTTGACGTTGCTTTGCCAAATCTGCTGATTCTAAGACAAACACCGCTGCGCCTTCGCCTAATACTAAGCCTTCCCGGTGTAAATCAAAGGGATAAGCCCCAGTTTTCGCCAAAGCACCCATCTGTTGAAACCCAGCTAAAATTAGGGGTGTAATTGGTGCTTCCACTGCGCCAGCGATCGCTTGTTGACATTGCCCAGTTTGGATGAGTAAAGCTGCTTGGGCAATAGACCAAATTCCAGTTGCACAAGCTGCCATTGGTGCTAAAACTATCCCCGATGCACCGATTTGTCTTGCAGCTGCGATCGCATTCATGTGAGGTAATGTATCTAGCCAATTTCCAAAAGAGGACATTGAAGACTCTTCCCCATGCCCCATGCCCCATGCCCCATGCCCAAAAACTCCATCCCCTTGTGGGTGGAGTTTTTCATACATTTGCCTTGCCAGCATTTCCCAAGACGCTTGATAAGAGCGACTTGAGCCAATGACTACAGCACAATCAGCTAAAGGTGGAACTAACCCAGCATCTTGCAAAGCAGAAGCAACAACCATCTGAGTTAACATTGCCAACTCAGATGGTTGTTGATCAATCAAACCTAGAGGAAGTGGTGTAAATTCTGGAAATGGTTGATGTAATCGAATTCCAGATTTACCTGCGATTAAATTTCGCCAACTATCTTCTAAACTTCCACCCAAGGCGGAAACTAAACCAATACCAGTAACACAAACCTTAACCAATTTGAATTTTGAATTGATTTCTCTTACTGTCCAGGTGTTTTCAGATTTTCTGCACCTTGGGTGACTTTAGCAGAGTCAATGCGATCGCCTTGCTGAATTTTGTTCACTACATCAAAGCCTTGAGTGACATTGCCAAACACGGCGTAGTTACCATCTAAAAAGGCCAAATCTGCTAAAGCAAAGTAAAACTGGGCAGAAGCCGAGTCTGGTGATTGCGATCGGGCCATTGCTACTGCACCCTGCTTATGGGGCAATACGACAGCTTGAGTAGTAGCATCAAATGGTTTATTGTAAATCGGAGTATCTGAACCTTTTGCTTTAACTTCTAAAGGTATATAGCGAGCGTTTCCCGTTTTTGGGTCAATATAACTACCTGTTCCTAGTCCATTTGCCGGAACTTTCGGGTCTTTGCTTTGAGGATCGCCCCCTTGAACCACAAACGGTTGGGGTTCGCGCACAACTCGATGAAAAGCTAAACCGTCGTACACACCCTTCTGCACTAAATCTACAAAGTTGCCAGATGTAATGGGGGCATTAGTGCCGTCTACTTCGATAGTAATTGGCGAGCCTTTAACCGTGAGAACCACAGTAGCCTTGCCTTCGAGCCTTGGTAAATCTGTCATTCCAGGAATACTCTCACTAATAGTTTGAGATACAGATGTTGCTTCAGTAGTTGTCTTGGTGGTTGCCTCGCTGATTGGAGAGGTAGCTGTTGAGGTTGGAGAAGAAGTATTAGAAGCTACTTGCTCTGTTGAACATCCTCCCAACATCAAAGCACTGATGATCACAAGAGAAAGCAAAAATTGTGAAATTTTCAACCGCATCGCCCATTACTGACTCAACCAGAGTATCTTATCGTCTCAAGGGGGAATGGGGAATAGGGAATGGGGAATAGGGAATAGGGAATGGGGAATGGGGAATGGGGAATAGGGAAATAACTAATGCCCAATATTTCTCTACGAGAGGCTGTGCCAACGGCAACGCTCAGTACAAGTACCCAATGCCCAATGCCCAATGCCCAATGCCCAATGCCCAATGCCCAATGCCCAATGCCCAACGCCCTAAAGTCCTTCTAGTGACACTCCCAAAAAGCGGGCTAACTTTGCGCCTTCTGTTTCTAACTCTGTTAAAGATAACGGTTGTCCAACTCGTGTTAAGGGTATATCTCGCCGACCCTTAACCCGTAGATAGAGGGCGCGAAGGGGATTAAGACCTTCTTTTACGGCTATTCGCACAGATTGCACATCTTCTATGCGGCTGTCAATCTCAATTTGGCGGTCTTTGCCAGGAAATCCCCAACGGAATATTTTTATTGTGCCAGTTTCCTGATTAAATTCGTTGTAACCACCTCCCACATCCCATAAAATCACTAGCCATAAGTATGTGGCTAGTAGCAAGCCAGCAGTGCCATATAACCCCATAGCCAGACCTTGGGGGACAAATATCAGTTGAGTTGGATCGCTAACTATGAGTAAATTAACTTTTAAATAACTTGACAACCCAGCCAGAAAAAAACCTGTTGCTCCCAAGGTAACGATAGTTGCCCACCAGTAGTTACTAAACCGGCGAGAACCGAGAACATTTTGATGCAGGAGGCGATCGCCTTTGTTAATCGTTGTTGATGCCGTCATTGAACTACCATTGCCTGTGAGATACTCTCTTTAAAAGTCTCCCATTGAATCGGGATATGTTGCAAGTTAAGAGTGAAGAGTGGGGAATCTCACTTCTTTACTCAGCACTGTTTACTCGGAACGGGCTAAACGCCCCGCTACCGCTAACGGAACTGTTTTGCCCCATGCCCATTGCTAATTGTTTAGATTTCTGAGAAAACTTGTGTCAAATTGTAAAAATTCTGATATTTATATTATTTATAGGGTTCGTGTCACCTACCTGATTTGCTTCCGTGTATCAGGCAAAAACCCGGACTATATGGTAAATTAAGAATCATTAAGTTACCACAAGCTAGATTACTAGCCGATGGTACGTGTAATGGCATAAAGAAAGAGAAATGCTGATTTCATTATTCAGCAAGCTCTCAGAATCTCAGTTGCTTAAAAGCAGTTGAGATTGTCAAAAAAACGTTAATTTCTTACAGCAGTCGGTTACACTAGCTTTCCGCGCTGCCTAAGAAACGTTGCAATTTTAGTAAAAAATGAGGATTTTAGTCCGATGACCATCGCAGTTGGACGTGCGCCCAGTAGAGGGTGGTTTGACGTTCTAGATGACTGGCTCAAGCGCGATCGCTTCGTATTCGTAGGTTGGTCAGGGATACTATTGTTCCCCTGCGCCTTCCTAGCACTAGGCGGTTGG
>JBBSCU010000277.1:0-6918 GCA_038249935.1 Chroococcales cyanobacterium | reverse complement strand
GTTACTGGGTCATTGAGTAATACACCAGCTTCGATATTGCGCTCGTGAGCCGCTTCTGTAAAATTAGCGGAGGTCACAAGCACACGCTCCTTATCTACAACAACACACTTGGCGTGTAAACAAGCTTTTGATTCCACACCCACCATCAGCGATCGCGGATCGTGAAATACTTCAGGTAGTCTTTTTCCTGGCCAAATATCTTGGCGAAAAGTACTGGCAAACTCCCGCAGTAAAGTAGATGTTGGCACTTCACTGTTGTGCAGTCGGTTAACGTTAAGAAACATTCGCACATTTAATTCTGGGTTTAAATCCATTCGTTCTGCCAGCGCTGAAAATAACTCTCGTGCTTTATGTCCCTTATCGATAGCAAAGCTGGAAATCAAAACACTTGTTTTGGCAGTACTAAACAACTCACGCACAACAACGCCAGTATCGCGGCTTTGAGAACCAGCAATTTCTGGGCCAGTCCAAACTAAATCAACACGTAGGCTTTGCCCGCCGTAGGCATCGCTCACAGCTTGGGATGTACTTCGCTCCTCTGCCAGCAGTCGCAACGTGTAAGCGATATGCTCAGAATGTATGCCTATAACACTGAGACGGTTCAGTTCATCAACAATATCTCGATTTAAAGCGGCTGGGATGTAGTTAGCTACATTGGATATAGAAAAAGGCGGGGAAAGTCTGCTACTTTCCAAAGCTACTGCCAAATTAATCAGGGCTGGACGACTGAGGTTAAGAAAACTGTTCATACCGCTTTGTCCTGGAAGAATTCTGCCCCAGGACCTTCAACAGTAGCAACGACCAATGCTCTATCAAGAAATTCATTGCGCCGTTCACAGGAAGTTTCCGCAATCAGTAAGCATCCATGACAAGCAGCACCATGTAAAAATCTATCTTCTTGTTCGGCATCTGGTTGATGCTGGGCGCAAACTGGATCGTTAGAGCAAAGCCTTCCCATCTCCAGTGCAACATCCAAATGGTATTCAATCCGGTTTCCTACTTGTACCAGTCCGCCTAAAGTGCCTTCCGATCCAGGAGAACCAGTGTATAAAAGAATCCCATAGCCGGATTCGCCAGCATAAATCCGCTCACGAATTGAACTAGCAGCATAACCACACTCCAAAGACACAGCAGTAATCAACAGGTGTGAGAGGGAATGCAACATAATATAAGGTAATCCAGGGAACTTAGCTTTTTCTTGGGCAATTCCTTTTTGTTTGCGCCAGATATCGAAGCCCTTTGCTAATTTCTGCCCTCGTTGCTGTACTGCATCTCGTTTTAGCCAATTGTCAATTGCTTCTTTACGGAAAGCGATGAATACGCCTTCGCCTCTGTTTTCAATCGTAGGCACCCAAGTAGGCTCAATATCAAGAGCAGCCCGTCGGACTTGAATATCTAAATCGCCGCCAATATCAGGCATAATTGCCTCAAAGCGAGTAAAGCCAATTTGGGCGGTTACTTCCTTAAGTCGGTGTACTAAGACAATGCTCTCTATAAGAGATAGTAATTTTGGTTTTATCTGATCTAATTTTCGCGCACGAGCATAAAAGTCACTGTCGGGTACATCTTCTCCCAGTTCAAAGGGACTAGATAACAAAGTCTCAATTTCTACTTGTTTAATGCTCTTGTATTGCTTACCTTGCCCACCCTGTCGGCGCTGGATTTCTGCCCATACTGCATCGTCACTAAATCCTTCTAAAACAGCAGCTACTTTTTGCTTGC
Source organism: Chroococcales cyanobacterium (assembly GCA_038249935.1). Classification (GTDB taxonomy): domain Bacteria; phylum Cyanobacteriota; class Cyanobacteriia; order Cyanobacteriales; family Nostocaceae; genus Nostoc. The sequence goes on along the minus strand of JBBSCU010000277.1, from coordinate 5,196 downwards.
GGCGTTCTTTTTTAACTTCATCACTACTTTCTGCATACTGAAGGAAGTCTTCATAAACTGAATTAACTGCATTTTGCAAAGCAGCATCGGAGTCTGGCAGAGAAATGACACTGAGAACCTGGGAAAAGTAAGCATTACTAGCAGAGCGAACCAAAAGCCGGTTATATTCTGGTTTCCCTGTTACCTCAGAAATACAGAGTTCCTGGGCTTTAGGGCCAAGCCAGGGGCGATGTCCTTCACACTTTCCTAAGACCTTGCCATTAGGTACTGTTGCATCTGATAACTGACGACGAGCTTTGCAAGCTTCGCAGCGCACGAAGATATCAGCAAAATCATTACCAGATCCGCCCTCATCAAACCATAGCTGACCTCGGCAGGTAGTTTGAGAGTTTTCGTGGACAAAACCACGCCAATTAATATCTTTGATGTGTCCGTTAATGCAAGCTTGCACAAAGCGCACAGGTACAACTGGTACTTTCTTTCTATCGGCATTGAGATATTTACCAGTTACCAAACTACCCCAAGGTAGTAGAGGACGTGTCCGGTAAACTTTGGCATTGGGCGCTGCTTCATTGGGTTTAGGCCAAGTTTCTTCCACTTGAGCAACAAACCAAGTAGGGAAAGCAAAAGCTGTAATTCCAGTCCGAGATGCTTTTGGGTCTTTTTCGTCTACAGGTGGTGCATATAAGGCAATATCGTTAACCCCTAAAATTTCAGCAACTCGTTCCTGTAACCGGTCTTCGTAAATGCGTTTTTTGTCGCCGTGCCAGTGATTAAGTCCGCCAATTAGTATGGAATAATCGGGTAAGTCCACCATTGCCCCTGGGCCAAAAGTAGATAAAATTTGGCTCTGTCGAATTTCTCCAGATGGAGGACGTTTTTTGTTAGATTTACTCATTTTTCTTCTTCCTCCACTTCAAAGCCGTCAGGATTGCGAACCCATAAATTAACCGTTGGCTCAACATCGCGTAAACTGCGTTGAGCTTTGAATTTTCGTTCTTCTAATGGTTTTTTTTCTAATTCCGGGTCAAGTGGGTCAAATAAGAGAGGCGGTGCTTCCCCAACTTCACGCTGATATTGGAGGTTAATTTTTCCACCAGCAATCCGTTCCCATAAATCTAGTAAATCCTGAACTCGACCCCTAACTTTTTGACGAAGTGTTTCAGCATCGGCAGCATCAAGTTCTTTATCGTGCATTTCTGCTCGTCGTGCGATCGCATCTATGACAAAATTTAGCTCGTTACGGTGCTGAAGAATGTCGATCGCTCGGAGTGGTGCTGTCATCCCAGAATGTCCTAAACGTGCTAAAGCAACGGTAATGGCAGCAATCCCTCGGTCAATCGCACGAGGAGAGAAGGGGGTAACACTGGTAGCTTCTACTGCTCGGTAAAAAGTCGCGTGCCAAGCAAAAAAGCGTTCATAGTGTGAGCGATCGCGCGGTCGGTGAACATTGAGTAATGTAACAACTAATCCCGGTCGTTCCTCATCCCGTCCCACACGACTGGTAGCCTGAATGTATTCTGCTGCTGTCTTCGGTTGACCGAGAACTACCATTAAGCCCAAGCGTGTAATGTCCAGTCCAACAGAAATCATATTGGTGGCTAACACTACGTCAACACGTTCTTTTTTGTCAAATGTTGATTCTAAGCGGCTCTTGGTATCTGCAACCTCACTTGTACTGACACGAGAGGTCAACTCTTCTGGTTCATCGTCAATTTTACGGTCTGCAAACAAACCTGAAGTTTTCCCAACTCGTTTACGTTGGCTATAACGAATTAGACGAGAGTTGACTTCATCTTCGACAATACGCCGACTTCCACCCAGTTCACGCAGCGAATTAAAATATCCCAGCAATGTCATGTAAGGGTCTGCTGGATTATTAGGGTTTTTATCCCCACCTGCTGCTAACCATTCTTTCTGTGCTGCTCCCAATAATACTAAGTAAGTACGTAATAATACTACTTTAAGACTTCGCCCTTGGGCAGCAATCCCGACATAAGTTCGAGCATTCTTCTCTTGAGCAGGTACTGTCTTAGCAAAAAATGAATCGCGCCGATCTGGCCCTGGTGGCGGAAATACATCAACCTGATTTCGCCCAAATAAAGCTTGAATCTGCTTGCTCGCCCGTCGCACTGTCGCCGTGGAAGCGACAATTTTGGGGCGGATTTTTTGACCATTTATCTCTCGACTGCATAAAGCATCAATTGCTGTTTCGTAAAGCCCTACCATCGTTCCCAAAGGGCCAGAAATTAAATGTAGTTCATCTTGAATGATTAAATCTGGTGGTGGCAGATAACCCTCAAGTGTTTTACCTCTACCTGGATAAACTGGACTGTAAAAGCCGTCTTTGTCATAACGTTCTACCCGTCCAAACAAAGCACCTGTTTCTCCAACCCAAGGCAAACTAGCAAATTTATCGACTGTGGCGATCATAAAACATGGCAACCGGCGATAAATCGGTTCGTCTACTGCTAGCACTGGTAAAGGGCGATCGCCTCTAAAATTACAACGGCGATTAGTGCAACTTATACGCAAGTCTATGGGTTGGTCAGGATTAGGCAATAGTTGAAATGAATTGCGGGTAAATTTAGTTCCGCACCAAGGACAATCTTCTAAAGGAATGGGTGAAGGTTTGCGATCGTTGTTTAGGAAGGCAATGGTACGGGAACGAGCGCTGTTTTCATCATTGTCACCTTTCTTACCCATCCGGTTAGGTGTGGCGGCTTGCCCTACCCACAATCCAATCTCAAAGGGCCATTTACCTAATTTTTCTACATCTTGTTCCCGTTCTAACTCTAAGGCGCAAATCATCGTTGCAGCCCGTCCCAGTTGGTCAAGGGTGAGGAGGCGCAGTGTGTAGCGCATCAGCACACTTAATCCCGCAGAGTCGATACCGGGATAACGCAGCCGTCGCAGGACAAGTGTAAAAGCTGCCAATCCCAAATAAGCTTCAGTTTTACCGCCGCCTGTAGGGAAGAACAGTAAATCTACCAGTTCCCGGTCTGAATGTTCGGGGTTGGCGATCCCCACCAAGTTCATTAACAAGAAAGCTAGCTGAAACGGTCGCCAAGTTGGAGGGGCTACAGATTCGGGAGTAATATTTTTCTTATGAGTCGCACGCTGGCGCATTGATAAAGCGATCGCTCGATTTGCAATCTGAAAAGCATCTAATATTTGTGGGTCATCCAATGCCTTTAAACCAGCAGCAATCCGGTCTTTGGCAATTCCGGCTCCATCTAATAGGTCTTTAGCTACATCTAAGCGTTTTTGCCCAGTAGGACATTTGACTCGTTGCTCATCTATCCATTGGGTATAAGCAGTAACCATCGGATTAAGCATATTCCGCAATGCTTCTGCTGTCGGTGCGGCGGCTAAGGCTTCTATGCCGACTTCAACATCTTTAACTTGGGTTGCAATTACCTTTTCGACATCAGCAGTTGGTATCCAAGCTGTTCTTACTTCCTGACAGCCACCATTGGGATTTGCAACTGCGATCGCGATCGCAGAAACGTTATGACCAACAGCATATTCATAATCATCCCGGTATTGCAAATCAGCAACTTTTTCATCTGGGTCATTACCATCACGCCCCCGTAAATTGGGACGTGGCACAAAAGATTCGGCTGTCTGAATTATTAAGTTTGTTTGGAAAGCATAAGCAGCATCCCGCTTTTGGTCAGGGCTAGGGCGGCGATGATTAACTAAGAATACTGAAACTGAGCGTGTTCCGGCTGGTACTAATTCCTCAGAGGTTACGGGGCGGACTGAGATAACCAGTTGCAAACCTTCGCTGTTAGGAACATCTAAGTATATTGGAGAACTGCTGCCACTAAGCGGAATCTCTAGTTGTTTAGTTGTATTGTCTAAACTTAAACCAAGGTCTAATTGAGTCGGTCTGACCTTTGTATGCAACGGTACTGTAAGTTCAGCCTGTCTAGGAGTGCGTTGCCAATCACCTGTAAAAGTAATTTCTTTTACTTCGTTTTCTGGTTTGATTAGTGGCTGGTAATCGCCCCACTGAACAGTAACATGAAGTTGGTTAACGTTTTGGGGTAAAAGCACACTTAACCCCATTGAAGAAGGGAAAAAGGCTTTACGGGCAAAGGCTTTCTCTGGAATATTTTCGTCTTCGCCAGAGCCAACACGTCCAACTTCGTCCATTTCCTCATCGCCAGAGTTATCTGTACGTTCCTCAACTGGTACACCGTAGGGTACAAGGAAACCTGTGAGATACCACTTAGAGGGGGCTTGATCTAAAGTTTCTTCAGCGTGGACAGCATCATCGGGTGTTGGCCCCACAAGGTCAAGTTGTAAGGCTTCTATGAGATGCGATCGCACTTCGGCGGAGGTTGTTGATACAGGATTTTCAGTCAAAAGATTATCACCTCATCTTTTTTGTTTAATTAGTTATGATATTTGTATTAATCTTACTTAAGAATTAGCGAAAATACGACAATGTTTATACTTTTTCTAAATGAGAATTAGTTGTTGCTTGTAAATGGTGATTTTTTTGATTTTTGACATAATTAACAGCTTGTTCAAGTTGCTTACTGCCCAAAGAAAATACACCATATCCTTCTTGCCAACCAAATTTATTTGATGTAGCGGTAAGCGTGTGGTTGAGATAGTAAGAACTACTTCCTTTAATGTTTTTTACAAATTCTGCAATTGCCATTGTCGGGGGAATAGATACAACTAAATGAATGTGGTCTTCCATACCTCCGATTGCATGGACTATACAACGGAGAGCATCTGATTTCCCAATCATGTAATCATAAAGGTCACGTTCTTTATGGGGCATAATTAGTGGTTGACGTTCTTTCGTTGCCCAAACAATGTGATAATAAAGTTGCCACAAAGACATATTTTTGAATAATTATTTTTTAGTTTTGTCGGATTAAATTTTAGTCCGCCAGTCCGCCAGCCAGTCAGTCAGTCAGTCAGTCAGTCCGCCAGTCCGCCAGTCCGCCAGTCCGCCAGTCCGCCAGTCAGGGGTTGGAAACCCCCGTCTGAAAGCTGAAGTCGTCTGAAGACGACTGGGGAACGGTAATATAAATTACGCCTAATTTTTTTAGTCCTCTTAAAGAGGACTTGGGCTATTAGACGGGGGTTTATAACCCCCGGCGGGATGATGGATTGGGAAAATCACGGTTTGACGTTGGACAACATGGATTTATAACCCCCGGCGGGATGATC
>JBBSCU010000276.1:0-6950 GCA_038249935.1 Chroococcales cyanobacterium | reverse complement strand
GAGCAGGAGCGGACTATGAGATATGTAACTACAGGTGAGCGCATCGGCTACGAGCGCGGAAAACAAGAAGGGGAGCAAAAAGGTGAACAACGGCTTATTTTAAGGTTACTACAAAGAAGAGTAGGAGAATTATCACCAGAATTGCAAGAGCGCATCAAATCTCTTTCTTTAAATCAATTAGAAACCCTTGGCGAAGCTTTGTTAGATTTTACTACTATGGAAGATTTACTTCACTGGCTGCAAACAAATCAATCAGCTTAAAATCTATTCTTATGAAAATTGTCAAAAATACATCTACTCACTTATCCCATATAGTATTTTGTGACTCAGTTCAATGAGTTTTTTTACTTTACGGAATCAAAAGTTGCGAGTGAGTAACAAAAAGGGCAGGTACAAAACCCGCCCTAAAAATAATGTTAATTTAAACTAGCGATCGCAACTTAATTAGCGATTTCTGGCGCACTCAAAGAAACCTTTATTGCTTCTTCTTTTTGCTGTGCTAATGTCGGCACAGAATCACGCAATCTTTCAGTCAATTGTACAGTTGTAGCGTCATACATTTGAGTTAGCAACTTTGGATAGAAACCAATACCAATAATTGGCACTAACAAGCAAGCAATGATAAATACTTCGCGGGGTTCGGCATCTATCAAAGCTTGGTGAGAAACTAATTCCTTGTTCTCTTCTCCATAGAAAATTTCCCGCAACATCGACAGTAGATAAATCGGAGTTAAAATTACTCCCACTGCCATCAAGAACACCACAATGACTTTGAAGGTAGAGCTATAAGCATCGCTAGTAGCAAAACCCACAAATATCATTAATTCTGCCACAAAACCGCTCATTCCTGGCAATGCCAAAGAAGCCATTGAACAGGTAGTAAACATGGCGAAAATCTTCGGCATTCTCTTACCGACACCGCCCATTTCATCCAACATTAAGGTGTGGGTGCGGTCATAAGTTGCGCCTACAAGGAAGAACAAACTCGCCCCAATTAAACCGTGAGAAACCATTTGCAACACTGCGCCACTCAATCCCAAATCGGTGAAGGAGGCAATACCAATGAGGACAAAGCCCATGTGAGAAATTGAGGAGTAGGCAATTTTTCGCTTGAGGTTCCTCTGGGCAAAGGATGTCAAGGCTGCGTAGATGATGTTAACTACCCCCAAAACCACCAATACTGGTGCAAAAAAAGCGTGAGCATCGGGAAGCATTTGGGCATTCATCCGAATTAAGGCGTAACCGCCCATTTTCAGGAGAATACCTGCCAATAACATATGCACTGGGGCTGTAGCTTCACCGTGGGCATCAGGTAGCCAGGTGTGCAAAGGAATAATCGGCAACTTGACAGCGTAGGCAATCAGGAAGCCAGCATAAAGTGCAAGTTGGAAATTGAGGGCGATGTCTTTGAGAGCGAGCGATCGCATATCAAACGTCACCGTATCGCCGTAAAATCCCATTGTCAGGGCAGACAGCAAAATAAACAGTGACCCGCCAGCAGTGTATAAAATAAATTTGGTCGCTGCATATTGCCGCCTTTTACCTCCCCAAATCGACAGTAGGAAGTATATCGGTACTAGTTCCAGTTCCCACACCAGGAAAAATAACAGCATATCCTGGACGGCGAACACGGCAATCTGACCGCCATACATCGCCAAAATCAAGAAGTAAAATAGCTTGGGCTTGAAGGTAATAGGCCAAGCTGCTAAAATCGCCAGCGTGCTAATGAATCCAGTCAAAATAATTAGGGGCATAGACAAGCCATCTGCCCCTACCGACCAATTCAAACCCAATTGTGGTACCCAGGGGTAACTCTCCACCAACTGTAAATCTGGATTGGAGAAATCATACCCAGTATAAAAAGCATAAACAATTAGTGCAAAATCGATCAGCCCTACAATCAGGGAATACCAGCGCACTGTTTTGCCGTCTTTATCCGGGATGATGGGAAGCAGTAGCGACGCTGCTATCGGCAACAGAATAATCGTCGTCAACCACGGAAAATTAGCTATATTCATCACAATTCGTCTGCTATCAAAATCATGTTTGGCAAAAAGTCACTAGTTATTAAGTAACAGCTTTTTGGGGATTTCGTCTTCCTCGTTAGGTTGATTTAATTAAATTGGCAATCCCCCTTTCTTCTGGTGGGAGTCTCTTTTGACACTTTGGGGTGTGGTATGTGGCTTGTGATACTCCCAGTCAAGTCTAAAATTTACCCTAAAATTACAGTTTAGTGGTGCGATCGCGTAGCCCCCTGCATTGCTCAAAATACACGATGCTGTTTGGTGGTTGTTGAAAAAAGCCTGACAGGAGAAATAACCATAATGATAATCGCACAAATTGCAAGTCAGATTCGTTATGTCACCAACGCAGATGGAGAAACAACAGATGTACTCGTCCCTGCAGAACTTTGGCAACAGCTTATAAGTTCCATAAATTCTGATAACGTCAGTGGTTTAGCTTGGATTGATGAACAAGAGCCAAAATCACAAATATTAGCCGATTTACAAGAGTCTGTGCGACAAGCAGCAGTAGGACAAACTTTCCCAGTTTCAGAGCTTTGGGACGATATCGAAGCCTAGATTTATGGCAGAAGTTCGTTTTACACCTCCCTTTAAACGCCGTCTCAAAACTCTGACTAAACAATGTCTGTACCATCAGCTTTCTGATTGGTATTGGCAAAAGTATATCCTTGCTGAGAAGTATATCAAAAGATGCCGGCCTGACTGAGGAAGATTTAGATTAATTTCATCAAATATCAGAATCAGGATGTATGGCTAATGCCACGCTACGCGAACAGGATTAAAAGACTAATCGGATTTTTGTGCTTATTCAAGGGGATAGGAAGTCAATATTCGCTTTGGCAAAATTAAGAATTTCGATAGTTCTTTGAATAATCTGATCGGCATCAGCTTGCGTAATATTAGGATCAGTATTATAGTCACCGCGTAAACGAGTTCTTTCTGCATCAATTAAATAACGATGAAATTCACGAGGGACTCGTTGTGGACGCGCAAATCTTTCTCCAAAAGCAGCAATTACGGCTGAATGTTTAGAGTAAGCAAGTCCTTCCCCTTCTAAAAAAGCGGTAGCAACATAAAACATCGCGTAATAGCCACGAGATGCTGCAAATTCCGCAAAACCTTTTTGGTTGAGTTCTTGTGCTGCTTGCAAACTTCTTTCCGCTTTTTCTAGGAGTCTTTGTTGTTCACGGGTCATATTAATAACCCATCTTGTCTGACATTACGAAAGAAGCCACTATTATAATTTTCTAGTTGTTCGCTGGTAGCAAAACCACAACTAATTAAAACGTTATATTCTAAACATAAATCAGCAATATTTTGACTTATTTTTTCACTTTCTTGAGAATAGTTAAAAACATCTTTCAATACAATTAAAATATCAATATCTGAGTCTGGTTGTGCTGTTCCTCTGGCTTGTGAACCAAATAAAATTAGTTTGTCTAATTGTTCTCCATAGAGTTGTTTTAAATTTTCGCTTATCTGTGGCAAAACTGTTGAAATTGGTTGATTTAGCATAATTTTAAATAAACAATTACTTTGTTTTATGTCTATATTAACTCAAAAGCGATGTCTTCTCTGCGTACCCCTCCGGGGAAGCAAGCTACGCGCAGGGTGTCGCAGACAGACACTCTGCGCGATCGCAGTTATCACTAAAAATACACGATCCTGTTTAGTGGTTCTAGAGAAAGTGGAGCAAAAATTTCAATTTATCATATTTTCATATAATGTACTGATATTCCTCTTTCGACAACACGGAAGTCAACTTCCATAACTTGTCTTCGCTTTTTAATAGAGAAAGCGCGATCGCATATCATTTATTTACTATGTAGTCTGTCTCCCATAGCCATAACTTCATGCCTTTCTCCGATTTCACTAACCCTTACCAAAATCCGGCTGACATACCACAGAAGTATCGCCAGTATATAAATTTACAGAAGTTATTTAAAACTGATGGTTCTTATGTGCGTCCAGCAGAAGATCCTGTGACGATGTGGGCGCTTGAGATTTTAGTAGAAAAGTACGGTGTTCCAATAGAGGCAATGGAACTGGAACTAAATGCAGATTTTGCCGAGGGAACTTATCAAGGTGGGCGACGCTATCAAGGACGCGCAGACGTTGTAGTTTATGATGACCGTTATGCTGATTCTGTAGGTAATTTAGATATAGCCTTCATTATGGTGGAGGCTATGGAACCAAATAAAAAAGTTGGTGGGACTGAAGGGGAGGGTTGGGTTGAGCATCTCAATCGACTTAATGCTTACATGAGTGCTTCACCTTCTGCCCGTTATGCAATTTTAACCAATGGCCACCACACAGATATCTATCGTCGTGACCTTGACTATCCAAGAAAGTTAGAAATAATTGGTGATTTACCCAAGTATGAAAGTGCGCGTGAGGCAGCAGAACACAGCCCTTATAAAGTTGTCTTAAATGCAAATGAGCCGGATGGGATTCAAACTGGACTCATACCATTAACCCGTGATAAGTTTCGTGAGGTTTTGGGAGATACGCGTTCTGGTTGTCACTCTATTCTGAGAGATAATGAGGGTTTGCAGCCACAAGAAGCCGTTGATGCAATGGTTAAATTCTTGTTTGCTAAGTGGTATGACGAACAGGCAACAATAGACTTGGTAAAGCAAACAGGAGAATCACGGGCTTATGTGTTTAGTGTTAGTAATGAAACTGACCCAGAACGTTTATTAGTTCAAGTCAGAGACACTTTTGAAAAAGCGAAGCAGTGGGAAAGAGAAACACTAGCGAAAAAATTTGGTGATGATTTGAATGCGCGTTTGGCTTTTAATGAGGCTGATGTGTTGCAATTTAAGCCTCATACCACAATGGAAATCGTTAAGCGTTTACAGCCTTGGAGTTTGCGAAAATCTTCAGCAGATGTCAAAGGTGGGGTGTTTGAGGATTTTTTGAGTAAGACTTTCCGGGATGATTTGGGGCAATATTTCACACCTACACCTGTAATTAATTTAATGGTGGGAATCTTGCAACCAACAGTAAATGATTATGTTGGTGATCCTGCTTGCGGTTCAGCGCGGATGTTGACGCACGTTTTGGATTATGTGCGTAAGCAGGAGTATGCAAAAGCGATCGCAAATAATGGTGGTAGTGCTGAAGGGATTAATCCTGAAGAACCAACGCAAGAGTTTATCAAGTTTCGAGATAATCATTTATTTGGTGCTGAATATTCTCGAAATGTGATGCACGTAGCGCGAGTTAATACTTTAATGAATGGCGCACAATATGCTGATTTAAAAGTAATGGATTCGCTGGAGCGATTGGGTAGCATTACAGGAGGAATTACAGAGGGGCTTCCAGAACATCCTGGTTTTTATCTTTGATATTGAATCTCTTCAAGACATTGATATTGATAAACTCAATGACTTAATTGAAGAAGATGCAAAAAATTATTTTGGTGAATTAACCCTTGTATATAGTTCATGCGGACGTTCTCGTAATTTAGCGAGTTTCCCTTTATTCTTAGATTTAGAAAATGTTATTAGAGAATTAATTATCAAAGTAATGATTTCTTGCTATGGTACTAAGTGGTGGGATCAAGCAGGTATTAATAATGACTTATTGAGAAAAGCAAGTAAGTTCAAAAAAAATGAAAATAAAAATTCATTACATGATAGTTTTGAATTACATCCAATTTTTTATTTAGATTTTACAGACTTACAACAAATTATAGAGGATGAAGATGCAAAATATATAAATCATGAGAATGCACCACATATAAACAATAAGCCTTTTGAAAGGCTATTTGAAAATTATGACAAAGTAAATGTCATAGGAAAAATTGGTGAAGCTCGTGAATTGCGGAATCGGGTAATGCATGGCAAGTATTTAACTGAAGGAAATTTACAGACTATTCGGGTTATTTGTAGTCAATTGCATCGGTTTCTTGTACAGCGAGGCCATGTGGGAGATTTCCATCACAGAAAACTAATCACCAAGTAATTTTAGAGTAATCAAGTGATAAAAAAGATAGCTTTTATAAAGTGAAAAAAGTGTGGATAAAATGATATTGGGAGAGGAAGATGTCACATGAAGGAGGGCAGCAAGTACCAGCCACTCCTTGAATTTTTGCGTGGCAATGAGCAAAATGAAATAACTTTATCATTTACTGAAATTGAAACTTTAATAAATGATGTTTTGCCTAAATCAGCAAGAAATAAACGGGCATGGTGGAGTAATCGCAGCAAAGGCGCATTACAAGCTTCAGCCTGGATAGAAGCAGGATATCGCGTTGAAGAAGTTGATTTTGATAAACAGCAAATAAAATTTTATAAACCTCCTAATAACTTTCAAGTTCAGGTTAAAGGTGACACTGTACTGTGGAATGGCGAATTAATCAAAGCACTGCGTCTTCACATGGGTTTAACACAGGCAGAGTTTGCAGAAAGGCTGGGAGTCTATCAGCAAACAGTTAGCCAATGGGAAAACAACGCCTATCAGCCAACTCTCGCTACATCGAAATATCTAACTTTAGTTGCTGATCAGGCTGGATTCAAATACATAGATAGAGGTTAAAAGTCAAAAGAATTTTTGGCTCTGTCTGTTGACATTTTACAATGTAAGTTTTATTTTTGTCAATATACAATCTACATTGTAAAATGAATAAGAAAAACCAGGCGACCTCTGCCCAACCTGCGCCAAACAACAACTTGCACACCTTGGACACTGGCAAGATAACAGAAATCAAAAATTCCCTGAAGAACTTCTATCACTGCGGTTGTTCAAGTGCCGGATGTGGCTATGGCTAGTTGTCCCAGAACTTCACGATCGCAACGCAACCCAGCTTTTACCGCAAAAGCCATGAGATGAGAGTGTTTAGAAGCGATGAAAACACACTCACACTTACAGCAACCCAGCAACAAAATTACAAATATTGTCAGAAGCCAGCAAATAAGTTTC
>JBBSCU010000275.1:0-7000 GCA_038249935.1 Chroococcales cyanobacterium | reverse complement strand
GAGTATTGTTAATACTCTGCATTAATTTAAACAACTAATGCTTTGAGGGGCGATGTATACAGCTAATTTTAGAAAAATTATATATTATTTGTCAAGTTATCTAAAGCTGATTTAGCTACTGATTCCGCTCGTGAAGATGTGATTTTCTGGTAGCGTAAGGTAGTTTGAATATTTTCATGCCCCATCAGCGCTCGTAGTTCCTCAATCGCCATCAGTCCCACCCGCTCAGTTGCAAAAGTATGGCGGAGATCGTGTAGGCGAATGCCTTTCAGTTCATGGCTTTGGTTAATTACTTTTCGCCAGTCTGCAAGAATAGCTTCATAACTGACTGGTGTTACAACTTTAGTAGTTGGGTGTTGAGCAGTGAATAAAGCTCTGGAGGCAGAGTTGCGATAATATCTTATATAGTCTTGTAAAGCAAGTTCAGCATCTTCACTATAAAAGCACCAGCGTTGTTTGTTGCCTTTACCTACAACTTGGAATTTACGCTGCTCCATATTTATGTACTCTAACTCTAGCGAGAGTAATTCTCCGATTCTGGCTCCACTGCGATGAAGTAACCGGACTATCGTCTCAAGTCGGGCGTTAGATTTTTTGATTAAATCATACAAAATATCTAGCTGTGATGGCGTGAGATAGCGTATTACCTCGTCTGTCTTGTGTTCAAAACGCTCTCGTTCTGGTTTCCTCCGACTTAAACGGCTGGCAGGATTTGATTGAATGTAGCCTTCATCTACAGCAAAATTAAACAGGGCGCTGATTATCGCTTGATGGCGATTATGCGTTGTGTAGTTTAAATCATCTAAACTTTGTAAATAATCTTTGAGGAGTTGACGGTCTACTAATTCTATAGGTGTTCTGCCATGCTCTTTCAGCAAAGATAGTAGTGTTTGCTGGTATGATTTTAGTGTACCAGCAGCTAATCCATCTCGTGAAAGGAAAGCTGTAGCGACTTGTGCTAATGTAGTTGTCATGTTTTACCTATTGATCGGAATTAAAGCAGCGTATGGTTTTAAAAAAATATATTTAAATAAAATACTAAAATATATATTTTAGTACATACTAAAAGCATGGATAACACCCCTCAACCCCAAGAATCGCTTGCAGAGTACGTTAAAAGAATACGCACCAGCCTTTCGCTAAGTCAAACTGAACTGGCCGTAAAAGCCGGAATCCATCTTCAAAGTTTGGGTAAGATTGAACGAGGCATGACTACTAAGCTCAATAGTAAAAGTCAGCGTGGGTTAGCTGTTGCATTGCAGGTTCCATCTGAGTACCTGGATGCGGTTGCCCGTGGTATTGCTCTTGCAGTATCAGATGTTCTCAAATTTTGTTCCCACTGTTGGACTCCAGGGACAACCCTTGAAGATATTTGGTTGTCGCCGCGATCGCAGTTCTGTTTTTTGTGCGGGACTAGGTTACGTAATAGTTGCGCTAGGTGTAACGAACCGATTACATCCGTGAAATTTCGTTTCTGCCCTTACTGTGGTTTTCCCTATAAGGCATCAAATAATTCGGAATCTCAAAGCCAGCTGCGACAATAAAGGATACTAGCCATGCTTTTGTTCTGGAGTCATCGATAAGTAAATACACTTATCTTATTTATTTTGACTGATTTTTGCTCTCTTGACAAAAAACTGAGGTGTTCCCGGTATGATTTGCCTCAAACTACATTACCAAAGAAGTTTTTTTGGCAGGTAAGTTTTACCCGTTTTTTGAAGAATTTTTTCTAGAGCAGCCGATCCACAAATACAAAATAGACAGACTACTAGAGAGGGAGAGAATATAGTTAATTGGTAGGTGAATTGTATGGTTTACGCAGTGGTGGTTCTCCTCCACTCATAAGAGTAACTGAATCTTCAGCTTCCTCACCTACAGACCACCACCCGGCTACGATTGTTTTATCAGTCTGCGCCAATAGTTGCAGCTTGGGCAAAGTCTCCTTGATTTCTAAGGCACCGGCAGCAAAACATGACCAAAACCTAATTTCAGCTTCAGTATCATCCAACCCTTGGATAATTATACTCACTGCTGGCTGATATAAATTTTCTGGTAATTCATGAGAAAGCTTATTGCCAATTCCTTCTAATGCTTGCGCTCTAACAAAAGGAGCCTCAGCAATGTTTGCTGCTACTTCAGTCAGCATACTAATGACTTCCTGATTTCCTTGGTAATTCGACAGAAAAGAGATTGCATACACCACACTATTTCGCTGTATGGGATCAGAACTAGTAGATAGAATAGACAACAAAGATTTTAGGTGCTTCTCAGTAGCGATGAGGCTGAGGGAAGTTGCTGCTTGTATCCATAATTCACGACGTTGACCAGATAAAGTACGAATAAGGGCATCAGCGTCTCGATCATCACCGACTCTTCCGACTAACCAACAAGCTGTCTGTGCTTTCTCAAAGTCAAGGGTATCAATCCAATTACCACTACGGGAAGCAAACCCTAGTCTTTCAAGTGTCTCGATCTCACCGACTGCTTCTGGAAATTGATTTTTGACTTCTTGAAGATTCATAGATTGTTGCAGTTGTGAATCTGGCTTCTATCGTGTAATATAAAACTGCCCTAGACGAAAGCTGGAGCAGTTTTTGATAGAAGTAAATTGTATAGGAGACTTTTATTGTTGTCCCCAGTTTATTCATAGTAGATACCGTTATATAATACTATTCACCTCAATTTTCGTACTTTACGCAAAAAACGAATAATCTTGAAATTGGCATTACAAAATTTAGAAGTAGGCACAAGCCAACATATCACAGACGGCATCCGCGACTTTGAGCTTCTTCCTTTGTACCCCACAGCACATAGTTGCTGGTGATGGGGTGCTGATGAACGGAAATCTGGGGGTAGAGGAAGTAGCGATCGCTCGTTTATTGACTTACCGAATATGACTTGGGTTCATAAAGTTGCAAATTGCTTGATCTCTGAATAACAGCAGCAGAAGTCGAGCATTAATTATTATTTGCTCAGAGAATTGTGTCTTCTATATTCAATCCGAACTTGTTTAACGTCAATTTGCCCAGACTCTAAAAACACAAGTTGCTCTACTTGGTATAACCCGAAATTTTCAAACTTTGCTAATTCTGAGTTAGATAATGGCCAAGGTGGGCCAGAGGGTTCAGCTTCTGTGTCTCGAACACGAGTAATCATCAACAGCGTTCCAGCAGGAGCAAGTACAGAGGTAACTGAAGAAATAACCCAAGAACGCAGATTCAAGGGCAAAGCTTGAATATTGCGACATTCAAAAACAAAGTCAAAGGCTTGATGCCATTGTGAGGGAATTGCTAACAAATCTGCAACGACATAGTTGACAGTTGAATCAGGAAATCGCTCCTGGCACCAAGCGATCGCTGTTGGTGAAATATCAAATGCAGTTACTGCAAATCCCAGATTTACTAAAGCTTCGGCATCGTCTCCCAAGCCACAACCAATTACTAACGCCTTTTGCCCAGAAGCGAACGGTTCATGATTCGTCAACCAATCTTGTAGATAAGGATGAGGAGCTAACTTAGCCCAAGGAATTTTTGCTGTGTCCCCTTTGGCTTTGGAATATAAAACTTCAAACCATGCCGAGGGATCTGATTTTTGTAACGCTTCTGTGGCTAACTGTTTAAGATAAAACTGTAAATTTTCCGGTTGTTGTTCCAACATAAAACTGAACTACTTGATTGTGAGAAAGAGTAAGAATTAACAGCATTTTTAAGAGAAGGATCATTTAAAAGGTTGCCCCCAAAGATTCCACATCTCTTTATTAAAAGGACTGAACAGCCTGAGCCTATTTTATTAGCCCAGATTTTGGCCAAGCTTACCTCTCTCGGTCGTATTCACAATGTTTCTACAGCCCCGTTGAACCCTCGTAAATTGGCTAAGGTATTGTTTAAGAGAGGTAATTTTAATATTCACACTTGCGATGCACAATTAATTAGCTGAGTTCTTCTACAGCGTTGGGTCAACAACTGGCGATTTGTGAGGGTACTGAGGCATTTGCTAAACAATGATCGCGTCTGGAAGCGATCTCAGTGGTCAAGTGCATTACTTGAGACTATGCACTCATGGATTCAGAAGTCAGCACACCAGACATAGCCAATACTCGCTGTGACCAAGTAGACGCGACATTTGCAATATTCGCGGTTTCTGCTGAATTGTGCCAAGTGTTGACCCAGTTTTGCTGACAATCTTGCAGTAAGCCTTGAAGTTGATCTAATTCACTATTAATTTGGCTTTCTCGTTGGATCAAAGACAAGTACAGCAAACTTTCTGACAACAAAACCGGAACAACTTGCTGGCTAGCACTTTTTTGTAACCAAGATTTGAGGCGTGCCAAACTAGCGGCTAACTCTCCCAATTGTTGTGCGTGGGGTTGATGTAAAAAACTTGCTTCAATTGCGCTCCAGTCGGGCATTATAATCCTCCTAATAACTGCTGGATAATTTGGCTAACTTGTTCTCGAATTTGGGGATATTGTATTATCATACTACGGTTGTTTTGACTGGGGCGGATGTTAATAATGGACTCAAACACGATTTCTTGAGTGTCAGGAGACCAATCAGCACCCCATATATCCCGTTGTCTGCTCCCGTCTTTGAGTAATTCTTGTTCGCATTCATAATGGCGAACACCACCACCTGCAAGAATTTTGCGTTCGATGTCCACTGCTATTTTAATAAATACATCCCAAGTTTTCAGCATTTCGTCTAACTCTTCACTCTTAGCAGGCTCACGGATGATTAAAATCAATTGAATTTAGTCCTAAGCGGTAATCAACAAGATCATTTCATAGATTAATGAATAATTTTATCTGTGGGTTGTAGCAAGAGATGGAGAATACACTTTTGAAATCGACCACCTTAAGTTACTAAAGTACTTAGGTTTGGAATGTGAACGATAAAAAGTTTTGGCTAGTGCAAGTATAAAACTTTGGAGCTATTATGCCAAAACTATTGCATCCCTGTGCCAATACATCCTCGTTACAAATCAAAATCAAGACTAAATGTTTCCCCTGAAGAATCTTCTTTTTCCTCTACAATTGGAGTTGGAGCCGTTGAGGGGAGTTTGTTCGACTCAGTATTAATCGGTGTATTTGCTACAAGTTGTGCAGGTAATCCAGCCTTGATAAAAACAAAATAGCAATCAACTATAAAGTAAAGCGTGTCCAGGTAACTTTTATCTAGTTTTTGTGATTCTGCAAATATCCGCTCTCGGTAATTATCTTTGAGCCGAACTTTTTCCGGTGCTAAGTCTTGTTTATCTGCCATTGTTATAACTTTACTTAATAGAGGTGCTTGTTGGATTCTTGCCAAGAATAGTTTTTGCCATTTCTAAAAGCCCAAAGACATTGGCTTCTACTGGATTGTCCAGGATTTTAAACCCGTTCTTCTCCAAGAGCTTTTTAAATCCTGGTAACAGGCAACCTCCACCTATCGCCCAGATTTCATCCCCCTGGTGCTTGGCATCAAGTGTCAGA
This sequence comes from Chroococcales cyanobacterium, assembly GCA_038249935.1. Taxonomy (GTDB): domain Bacteria; phylum Cyanobacteriota; class Cyanobacteriia; order Cyanobacteriales; family Nostocaceae; genus Nostoc. The sequence goes on along the minus strand of JBBSCU010000275.1, from coordinate 1,530 downwards.
TTCACCACTTTCTTCAAGTATTTTTCATACCAGTCTTTCAAACAAGCACTGTATATATCTTTGATATCGATGTCACGGCTGTATCGGGTATGCCCCATCTCCAGACAAAATCGAATCTTGGAGGCATCCCCAATTTTTCCCCCATTTAAATGTTTCATCTTTTGGGAAATATCATCAATGAGAACTTCTACACCGATGGGGTAAGCAGTGTGAACTTCTCGCTGACCTCGGTTGTAACGAGAATACAGGGTCGTACCATTACCAAAGTCTAAAATGGTTAACTTTTTCGGTAGTTGATGCCCGAACAATGCACCCATTCCTTCTAGCACAACTTTCAGCACTTCTATCTTCACATCTGATTGTTTGCCAGCAAGTATTGGCTCATATTCTCCACTTAGTACTTTTTGTAATTGTTCAGCCAAGCCAACATCATGTAAGCTGACGACTAATTTTAAGTGCCAAGCCTTACGGTGTGGCAGATGTGCCAATGCACCCAATAATGTCAATAACGCATTATTGACTTTGTTTTCATTGTTGTCTGTGTTTCGGTCAAAATGATAACCTGTGCGGAAGGCTGATTCTCCAACAGTGTAAGCAGTACCGTTAAAAACTACCCGTCCAGGTACATCTTCCATTTCGGCATTAGTTATATAGCTGGGGACACGAACTACTTCAAAGCCATCGACTAAAAGTTTTAGGCTTCCGTAACCGTTATCGAAACCCGCAGGAAAAATTTTTTGTAACGTGTGAATGTTTGACATGAGGGATAAGTCTATACACTTTGATTTTTGAAAGTTATCTGTTCTGGTGCAAAGGGGGAGCAGGGGAGTAAAGAAGCAGAGGGGCAGGGGAGCAAGGGAGCAGAGGAGAAAGAGCTAAGAACTTGTATAAAATTGTCCCTTACTTTTTTATTTCTTTATTTTCTTACTCCCCTGCTCCTCTGCTCCTCTGCTTTTTTCTCCAGTCTCAAGAGCTTATCATAACCCTTTGGGGGCTAAGTGGGGTACAAAATGGAATTAGCTCAAATATACCCTAAGCAATCCCCATAAGTACCCCATATAGGGGTCAAATTTTCATAGAAGCCCTCACCTATCTTTGGGGGGCATATAGCCCCCACGTAGCACCCATAAAGAATTTTTGAAATCTTTTTTATTAACCGAGCAGAAATTAACTTTAGATGGTTAACTCTTTGATTTATACTTTACCGAAACAGATTTACCGAAACAGAATTTAGGAGTCAGAATACAGTCAAGGTATTCTGTAGTACTGGTGGATAAATAACTGAGTTTAAAATCCCCACAAAATCTGGGATTTCGTGGTCAGCTTTCTCAGTGGCGGATCTCTAGCAAGATCCTCGCAGGGTATCCCCAACTGATAGCGTAGCGTAAAGCTAGGCTGTTTACTTTGAGCCTTTTTGGAGGGTAAAAATTCATGCTAAATACGTGGTAACTGTTTGGGTAAAAGCTTATCTAGCATAGACTTTGCGTTCACATAGACACAAAATTTGCATGAACTAGAAACTGGGAAATT
>JBBSCU010000274.1:0-7078 GCA_038249935.1 Chroococcales cyanobacterium | reverse complement strand
GGCGGAATCTTTTCCAGCTACCTATGAAATATTGGTATTAAATGCAGAGGACAAAGGTAGAGCCGGCTTCAAATGGAATCATGGAGATAGCTACGGCGTAGCAATTAATAGTTCAGACTCAGAAATTATCTATTGGGCTGAAAAATGGTAGTTTGCGATTTAAAATTAACTTGAATCGTCATAATAAAAATTATTATTGGGGGCATCTACTTTAGAAAAATTACTTAGCGATTGAAAATCGGGGCTATACAAAGGTAATAATGGGTGCTGCTTTTATCCTTTGGGTATATCACTTTAGGTAGTTAAAACTTATAGCCAATATAGCTAATATTTATAAGGTGCTTAAAAAACTATCTTAATATGTAGAATGCCAACTGCTCTAATTACTGGTGCTTCTAGTGGTATTGGAAAAGCTTTTGCCCACGAACTAGCTGCACGTAAGACAAATCTTGTACTCGTTGCTCGTTCGGAAGAGAAATTAAACCAATTAGCTAAACAATTAGAAGAGCAACACCAAATTCAAGTAGACGTTATAGTTAAAGACCTCACAGAACCTAATGCAGCTGCTGCTGTATTTGATGTTACGAAAACAAAGGGATTGACCATTGACTTATTAATCAACAATGCTGGTTTTGGTTACTATGGCGATTTTGCCGAAGGGGATGGAGAAAAGCAAGTCAAAATCGTCCAATTAAATATTTTGGCATTAGTCGATTTAACCCATAAATTTCTACCTTTAATGCGGCAACGTCGTTCTGGAAGTATTATTAACGTATCCTCAATTACTGCATTTCAACCGATACCATATCTTTCTGTTTATGCTGCCAGTAAAGCTTTTATTCTCAGCTTTAGTGAAGCACTATGGGCAGAAAATCGTCAATATGGTGTCCGTATTTTAGTAACTTGTCCAGGACCAATAGAAACAAACTTTTTTGCAGAAGCTAATTTTCCTCCAGCGCTGGCAAACACTACAAATAAAGTGTATTCTTCCGAAAAAGTAGTTTGGGAATCCTTAGAGGCTTTGGAAAAAGGATATCCAACTGTTATTAGTTCTGACACTAACACCCAAATTAGAAGCAAATTATCTCGGCTCGTACCGCGTAAACTTCTGCTGAATATGTTAGCAAAACATTTTAAAGCCTAAGTATGTATTTAGGAGTTAGGAGTTAATGAAACTAGTAAATTTAAAACTCTAGGACTTACGCATTGACAAGAAACACCAAATATAGATAAGTTTAAAAACCACATCTTTCGTAGGGGTTTAGCATTGCTAAACCCCTACAGCATGGTCTATTTACGATCAAAGTATAATCAAGAAAAGCCTGAAACATCCTATTTTCGTTAACGCACATCACGATGAATTTGTACAGTACGTAAGTCCTAAACTCTTAACTCTTACTCCTCACTTATAGCAGTTCTCGTTTACGTGAGGTACACCCGTAGGGACACGGCATGCCGTGCCCCTACACCTTGGGATATAACGTTGTACCGCATCTGAATGGGAACCGCTATATTACATATATCTTGTTAATTGAACTCGGTAACGGTCTTTTTTAGTAACGGCGACTTCTCCAACTTCTAAACGCCCTTTAGAGCGAATAGCAATTAAGTCGCCTGACTTTAGTTGAGAACTAGCTTGGGTAACTTCCTTCCAATTGACGCGGACATCACCAGCATCGATTAAATCAACCATCTTGCTGCGGGACATCCCAAAACCAGCAGAGGCGATCGCATCTAACCGCAAAGAAGCCTCCACAGTCGTTAATTCTTTTTTCTTTGGTTCCCGAACCCTTAACTCAGTTACTGCGATCGGCTGAGTTTTCACAGGAACCGATCGCACCTGTTTAAGACTCATCTCCAAAAATTCCACCAACTCTGGCGCGACAATTGCCTGTGCCCCTCGTTCGCCCAACACAATAACGTCTCCCGTCTTTTCCCGAACAATTCCCGTCCCCAGCATTGCGCCTAAAAAGTCGCGGTGAGAGGCGGTATCAAATAGGAAATTACCGGCAATTTCCACGGCGACGAGGCTGACTTGAGATTGTTCTAGGGGAATTTCCGAACGAGCGATCGCTATTCTTTGGCGTTCAGCTTGCGGATATCCACCCCACGCCACCAATTGCACCTCTGTTAATCGGCCAAATACTCGCTGAATTTCTGCCAATTCTGGAGGAGATAGAAAATCTGTCAAAACCACTTCCCAAGTTTTAATGGCTTGCTCCGCTTGGTCGATAGCACGAACTACACTATCTCGATTTTCAACACCTTTTAAAAGTTCTTCTCGTGGCAACATTCTTAAAAATTATGAGTTATTAGTTGAGAATTAAGCTGCTAAAACTATCTTGATTCTAACTTTAATTCTCATTTCAGCCATTAGTAACAAGTTAAGGCTCTAAGGCATCAGAAGCACTAGCACTATAGACGACTTATATCAAATCTGGTGCGATCGCTTTTCGCCAGTCTACCACCAAAGGGAAACATAAAACCCAGATTGTGGATATCCCACCAGCACTAGCAGCAATACTTGATCAATACCAACCCAAAGCCGAGCCAATGTTCCCTGGGATGCGCGGTGTGACTGAGTATCTGACTCGATTCATGGCAGACAAGATTTTACGTCATGCCTACAAGCGCATTGGCGTAGAAGGAGCCAGCACCCATTGGTTTAGGCGAACTACCCTTACGCAGGTTCTGAGGTAAACTACCGATTTTATACGGTAAATGTTAGCCTATATAAAAGCTATTACTGAATTTTTTATACAATCTCTACTTGTAGAAAATATCTTATGAGTAAAAAAACTGACGAGAATATATCGGGTTCTAAAACTATAAATACGTTTATGTATCTTAAAAAAGCAAGTCAGCTTCTGCTCAAGGAAGCAAAAGAAAATCCAGAAGGCTCTGCTTACAAATATATGACAAGTATGCTTACTTCAGCCTTCTTTTTGGAAGCATATCTAAATCATCTAGGGCGAAAAATAATTGATCAAGATCAATGGGATAAGTGGGAGCGTAAGAGTTCATTTCATAAACTTAAAACTTTAGTAGATAAAATAAATTATTTAAGAGATGAAACCAGCAGACCTTTTAAAACTTTTCAAGAAATTTTTGAATTCCGAAATTTGTTAGTTCATGGGAAGACAGGAGAATACACGGTTAATGGAGTTCAAAAAATAGATGTAGAAGAACCTATATCTAAACAAATTAATGAAGCTGAGTGGAAATCTCAAAAACCTAATTGGAAAGCCATGATTGAGCAAGAAACTGCCGAAAGGTTTTTTGAGGATGCTACAAAAATGATTGAAATCCTGCACGTTCAAGCTGGTCTTACTGAAGCTGACCTTCATAATCTTGAATGGTCTGAAATCAGAGGCGCTTTACAAACTAGGGATGGTTGAGTGTGTCCTCCATCCAAATAGCACTACATGATTATTACAAAATGAACATACTACAGGTGATTTTTTGGTATTGTGTCATAGGATTATATTTATTTTTACTAGGTAACTATTTAATGGTGCAAAGTGAAAATAATACGGATGATAGTAACTTTTATAATCAATTAACAAGAAAACTATTTGGTATAGCACAACACTCTAGAAAATATCTATTTATTTTTTGTGCTTTATGGATGCCAATACTCTTTTTTTTGATTCTTAACTCTATACTACAGTTGATTGAAGCACTTATCATAACATTGAGGAGGTAACTAACGTCTAAAAATCACTATAAAGTAAAAATTTTCCTCAAGTAATAACACCTCCTGCCGCCCTTACGATATCCTTGCACATTATTCATGGTTGAAAAAACATCAATAGTTTAAGTATTTAAAAACAAATTTTAATCAAAAAATATATTAAGATATGCAAAAAAAGATTATATTATTTACTTCAACTTTACTGTTAGTTTTCACTTTTCCAGTATATGCAAAATCTTGTTATGATACTGAAAAACTACCTATACCAGCTTCGCTCAAGTTTAGAGAAATAATAATAAAAGAACATAATATAAAGCTAAAAATTCCTGATAATTATAGATTTTTACAATGGAATAAAAGTAAATATAACGTTGTAGATCCTAGTGCTTTTGAATTTATTCAATGCTTTCTACGTAATCCAGAACCAACGGAACTTGATCCTCGTGGCGTAGAGATTGAAGTTATAACAAGTTTAGAAGTTTTTTATGAACTTATTAAACAAAGTGATGGAAAAATATTTCAAGAGAAGATAAGAAACTACAAAGCGTTGATTTGGAAATCTCAACGTATGTATAACATAGGGTATATTGCAATTCAATCTCCAGATACTAGCAAATATATAATTTTTTCAACTATCTTAGATGAAAATGATAAAACACCTTTAGAAGCGTTGATAACGCTTGTGACACATACATTAGAATTCTTACCGCAAAAGTAAGTTTAATTAGAGTTTATTGCTTAATAAGTACACAAAAACAAAGCCATATAAAAGCCCCGACTTCGCAAAAAAGTTGAGCCGCACGGACTGTTTCAAACCTTTATAAATAAAGCACTTTGAGAAGTGAGAACAACTCTCCGCTTAGTTCTTACTTACTGATGTTGAACTATTACACGGCATTTTCTCTAGTCTGAAAATCTCTCATGCTTTTCTGAAGAAAGTTTCAGCACCCAGAGTTTTAATCCCTATTGACCCCTGATGAATAGTACGTACAATTATACGTATAGACTAATAATTTTATTAAATCGGCGTTCATTAAAAACGCATAACCTATGTCTATCGGGACTTTTAGCAATATCTACTCAGATGAGTTAATTACAGCCACTGAGTTGAATCGTCAGCCTGGGCGAGTTCTGGACAAAGCTTTAGAACATCCAGTGACAATTACTCGCAATGATCAATCTTTTGCTTTGTTGCGCCGGGAGGAAGTGACTTTTCTCGTAAAGGCAGCAACACAGAGTAAAGCTGTTTTTGAGGCGTTAACTGTCGCCTTCTCTTTGTTACTGGGGAAGGAAATCGGTTTTGAACATCCTTATGGATGGCTGAGTGTGTTTGAAGAAGATGATCTGCAAGACTTTATCAAGGAGTTGAGTGAAGCTTTTAGGTTGATAGATTCCTCAACTACAGCATGGGAGATAATTGACGCGATCATCCATGAATGGCATGAGAGCGCCTTAGCGATCGCTAGTCCTGAACTGGCAGCTGCTTTTAGTGCCGAGACTGATGAAGTACCATTAAAGTCGCCATCTACTCAGAGTGCTGTTTGAATGAGAGAATGTCAGACAACCAAGAAGAAAATCCATTAGTGGAGAATGTGGAGCCGCCAGAAGTTCAACTAACGGTTCCAGCATTATCTGAGATAGCAAGTACTTGGTTCGTGGTAGCTAAAAATCGTTGGGTGAATCGGGACTGGGAAGCTTTAATGCAGCGCTATCCAGAAAACACACGTCGTTGTTACGAGGATTTATGTACTGCACCAATCACCAGACAGCCTGGTCGTGTTTTCCCTTTAAAAGGCAAACCTTACAAGGGGGCATGGGAATATGAGGTGACAAAAGGGGACATAGTGTTTTACGTTCCTGATAAAGAACAGTTGAAAGTCGTTGTCTACTACGCAGGAAAACATCCAAATCTTTCACCCACACCGTAATTCGTGCCAATAAGGAAAAGTGAGCTACAAATTAAAAGTTCTTCTCGTGGCAACATTCTTAAAAATTATGAGTTATGAGTTGAGAATTAAGCTGCTAAAACTGTCTTGATTCTAACTTTAATTCCCATTTCAGCAGATTTTCATCTCTACCAATTTGTTGCATTCCCAGTTTTTCCAGAATGAGCATACATTGGGAAAATATCTAGCACTTCAGATGCATACAAATCATCAGGAACCCTTACCCCCAAAAGCTTCTCTACTTGTGATTTATTTCTTATAATCACCGCTTGCGCTAATTCCAAAGAACAGGGAAGTAACTCAAGTCGCTGTGTCGTAATGTGTAAGCTATTATTCATTCATTACACGCTACCTGTGTCAGCATAACCTTGGATATTTTCTGGATCAAACTTACGTAATATTCGGGTTGCTTGGCGAGTCAGAGTTTCAGTTCCTTGAACTGCGATTAAATATTTACCCGCATCTAAGCGGTTGCGATACGGTAAAGCATCACCACTACCTACAAGTAAACTGACTCCGCCACCAACAAACACACCACCCATAGCACCACTAGCAGCACCCAGTAGTCCTCCAACAATATGATTGCCAACTTCACCCGCCCAGGCAAAAGTATCCAAATTTGTAATGAGGCTGAAAGTAAAACCTGCAAAAAAGCCGAATGGAATCAGCCAGGTTGCCATGAGTTGTGCTTGGTTTTTAGCTTGATCTTTGGGGTCAATTAAGCCAAACTCGTCAGCAGTTTTATAGCCTTTCCCCAGAATAGTACTCTTTATACCTTCTTTTTCTAAAGCTAAGTAAGCAGCTTCGGCTTGAATGCGGTCTGGTAATACGGCAACAAGATAATTCATTGATTTTACAATAATTGTGTAATGGAAGTTTTGCCTTAATTAACAGCGTATCAGTCCTGGTCGAATCAATCTTAGATTAGGTAGGAGTTAGCAGTAGGGCTTTCAAGGTGAGTCTTGTATTCATTACGAGCCTTTTAACTCGGAAGTTACACCTTTTAACTCGGCAGTTGAGCCTTTTAACTCGGAAGTTGCACCTTTTAACTCGGAAGTTGAGCCTTTTAACTCGGTAGTTGCACCTTTTAACTCGGTAGTTGAGCCTTTTAACTCGGTAGTTGCACCTTTTAACTCGGTAGTTGCACCTTTTAACTCGGAAGTTGCAAAATCCTAAAAGAACAACTGAAGATTTTGTCTGAACGAATATGAAATTTCAGCTACATATCACCTTGAAAGGGCTAGAGTTAGCAGTTTGGAATCTGGTTTGATTTCTGAAAAGATCCGTAGGGGAGCCAGGGCGGGTTTCCCGACTTGAGCGTTAGCGACGCAGGAGCGTCACTGGCGTTGTGTTAGCAAGGAGAGTACGGCACCAAACCCTTGATAATGGTGCGTTACGAACTTCGTTCTAACACACCCTACAATACCTAATTTTGTTC
>JBBSCU010000273.1:0-7169 GCA_038249935.1 Chroococcales cyanobacterium | reverse complement strand
ACTTTATAAATCAATCCAATTCACAAGTTTAATTACTTTTCCAGGGTTTCTCGCCACGGTAACATTAGCACCTGAAATAGTGTCGGTCATATTTGGAGAAAAGTGGTCCCCAAGTATTCCAGTAATGCAAGTTTTGAATCTGATAGGTATTCTTTATGCTTATTTTTATTTCAACGGCTCTGTAATAATGGCTATGGGAAAACCTTCTTGGAAATTAGCTTTAGATTTTGTCCAAGCCATTAGCAATATTATTGCCTTCGCCATAGCAGTTCACTGGGGAATCGTCGCTGTTGCAGCGGCTTACGTTATTAGAGGTTACTTGATGGCACCTCTGAATATTTGGGTAGTTTGGAAGTTAATTCATATCGATGTGAAGACTTATATACGCCAGGGTGCTGTTCCTCTAGCAGGAACAGGAGTTATGCTAGCGGCTATATTTGTTATAAAATATTTTCTGGGTAACGTAATAAGTTCTTCTGCGGTACTCGCTCTTGCTATATTGGTAGGTGTGATAGTATACGTTTTGTCAATTTTCGTAATTGCACCAAAACTATTTTGGCAGGTAGTAAATATAGCCCGTTAGAGAAGCAAATAATAGGATTTATGACAATACTAAAGTTTTGTTTTGAACTCTTAAGGAGGAATTTTGTCTAGGAACAAGAAAGTTCTTATCTGCGGGTTCTATGGTAACTACAACCTCGGTGACGAGGCTATGTTGGCAGGTATGATTGACCTACTGCGAAAGCAGCAAGATGATCTATCATTTACAGTGTTTTCTGACGATCCGCAAGACACTCAGGCTCGTTACGGTGTGCAGTCAGTTCATCGCTTACAACGAAACCAAAGAATTCAAAGGCTCTTAAGGATGTTTCAGAGTAGCTATTTTGTTCTTGGGGGTGGTGACTTGTTGCGTGACGCTGTTCAGTATTCTATCGTACCGATCTGGTTGTATCCTCTACAGCAAGCGCTACAACTCCGTCGTCGTACACTTGTAATTGGTATTAGTGTTGGAGAAATTTGGAAGCCAGAAAGTAAAGTTTTGATTCCTAAGGTTCTAAACCAAGTTGATTTTTTGGCAGTTCGTGATGCACAGTCGAAGACCAAGCTTGAAGAGTTAGGAGTCCGTAATACTATTTATGTGATGAGTGACTTAGCGCTACAAGCTATCCCAGAGACATCATCTGAATCTATACGTTCTGCTAACCAACCTCTTCAGGTAGGTATTTCAGTTAGGCATTTGAGTGGTCGTGGCCAGTCTGTAGATGTAGATATTTCTCTTGTATTGCAAAAAGAGATTGCAGCAGTAGCAGATTATTTGGTGGAAGAGTATGGAGCCACAGTACACTTTTTGCCTTTCCGAACATATCAATATAGCTATCATCCGACTGATGATGACTATGTGAGCATATTGAACGTATTACGCTACAGTCGTTATTCAGAAAAATTTGTTGTTCATAGGTATTTTGAATCGCTTCAAGACCTGAATAAATTAATTAGTAGTTTAGACCTAATGATTGGTATGCGGTTACACTCGCTTATTCTTTCAGCTGGTTTAGGTGTACCAATTATAGCTGCGGAGTACGATCCCAAAGTTCATGGCTTTATGAAGGAGATTGATCAGTCCGATCTTTCAATTCCCTTGGACTGTTTTGATAAAACACGGTTAACTCCACTGCTCCATAAACTCTTGAAAGATCCATTAACAGCCCGCATGAAAATCGAAGCAGGAGTTAAGAATTACCGTCAGCAAATGGTAGGAATGGAGATGGCTCTTGCACAGGTATTCTCAGATAATTGAGTTGATTATAGACAAAAGAATGCATCCTGCGATCGCTGGGCTTTCTAGTGGAGTTTGTACTATACCAGTTGGTTATTCAGTTGGTTCAAAAAGGTATACAATTGTCATTGTCATCGGAATAAAGTGGAGCGATCGCGTAAGTCTTAAAAGAGAAGAATCTAGAGTTTTGGTAACATCCACCAGATCCTTAAATTACCCCTAGATTCGTTCACAACACACTAAAAGAGCTTTTTAAACAACCTCTAATTCACTATGATGCCACAAGAGCCGATTAAAACAACCTCTAAAATGGAAAATATAAAATCCGTTTTTCTACCTAAAATAATTGATAGTAACCCTTACATAGAACTGCTAGTTGATAGTTTAGAAAAAGTAGGTATTGAATTAGTATTCCCAAGTCTTTCATCTTCAACAATCTTCTTTTTACCATTAGTAGTTTTCCGTGAGAAGGCAGGTTTCGTACATTTGCAGTGGTTATATCCATTCTTCCTATACCCAAATCAATTTTTTAATATACTCAAATTCTTAGTAGTTGTATTGCAGTTAGTTTTACTCAAATTGATTGGGATAAAAATTGTTTGGACTGTACATAATCTTAAGAATCATGAAAATAAAAACTTGATTTTTGAGCACATTTATAGCACTGTTGTAGCTGAATTATCTAACGCTATCATTGCTCATTGCCAAGCAGCAAAAGAAGAAATTATAAAAGAGTTTTCTATAAGGAATAAAGATAAAGTTTTTGTTGTTCCACATGGGAATTACATCGAAGTTTACGAAAATAAGATTGAAAAAGCAACTGCCAGAGAAAGCTTAGGTTTAAAAGATTCTAGTCTTGTTTTTCTCTTCCTTGGTTCGATTCGTCCCTACAAAGGAGTATTTGAACTTATAGATACGTTTAGTCAACTACAGAGTGACAAAATCCAATTAGTCATTGCTGGCAGAGTTCACTTCGATAATCAAGAAGTGACAGATAAGCTGAGGCAAAAGATTGCTAATGATCAAAGAATCAAGTTTGTTCTAGGCTTTGTTCCAACTGAGGAAGTTCAACTTTACATGAATGCTTGTGATGTAGTTATTTTTCCATACCGAGATATTTTAACATCGGGCGCAGTACTTTTAGCAATGTCCTTCGGTAGAGCCTGTATAGCACCACGCAAAGGTTGTATTGGAGAAGTGCTTGACGATGCAGGAGCATTTTTATATGAAATAGATGATGAAAATGGCTTAACAAAAGCTATGAATTCTGCTTTAGAAAAGCACTACGAGCTATCTTTTATGGGACAGCATAACCTTCAGTTAGCTGAACAATATGATTGGAAATATATTGCTAAGATGACGGCTGATGTATACCGTTATTGCCTATAAAAGCTTAGGGTCAATATAATCTGTATTCATAGTAAATTACACATCATTTTTGAGCCATATCCAAAGTTAATTAAATTATATGTTTATATTCTTGTTGAGGAATTTCGAGAAATAAACGGTGTGGCTTAATGATGGACTAACAGCAGTAGCAACTGAGTTATAGGTTGTCTTTTTGGTATTCGTAAAGTATGTAATCGCACGCACGGGCAGATTGACAGAGTGCAAAAATAATGACTTCAGGACTTACGCATTGATAAATTAGACAATAAGTGCAGTAGGAAAAAGAAGAAAAAATATGCGATCGCTAGTCCATAGTGGAATGGAAAGATGGATAATTTACCAGTCTGTTATTTTTGTTGTGGGCAATCAGAGTAACTACCAAGCCATCCCAGGCATTGTGTGACCTCAACACATACACTTTGTTTTTATTGGCAGAATCAAAGTATCCAGGCTGCACACGTTTAGCAGATATTATGGAAGATTTGTCACATGATAGTGTCAACAGATTTTTGCTGCGTGAGCGTTACGAGCCAAAAGATTTATTTGATGAAGTCAAGCTGTATATCAATTTAGTAGGTGGCACATTAAGTGCAGATGATGCCGTAATTGATAAACCTCATAGTGACCCGAAATTAACAGAATTACTTGGTTATATTTATTCAGGAAGACATCATCGTACAGTTAAAGGAATCCAGCTAATTACCTTGTATTACACTGATTTATCAGGGAAATCTGTACCTGTAAATTATCGCATTTATAACAAACAGGATGGTCAAACAAAAAGTCGGATTAAATGCACATGGTCAACTTCCTGTCAATGCGTAAGTTCTGTATAATATTTTACTGGGTTAAATCCGCTATTATGAACGCTGAAATGAACTTCAGAATACCTGTTGCTTTAACCATTGCTGGTTCAGATAGCGGTGGCGGTGCAGGAATTCAAGCTGATTTACGCACCTTTGCTTTTCACTGTGTCCACGGGACTAGTGCTATAACCTGCATCACGGCACAAAACACTCTAGGAGTGAGGAGGGTTGATGCCATGCCAATAGAGGCTGTTGTAGCGCAAATTCAGGCAGTTGTTGAGGATATTGGCGTACAAGCTGCCAAAACGGGAATGTTGCTCAACCAGGAAATTATTTTTGCTGTTGCCCAGCAAGTCGAAGCTTTACAAATCGAGAATCTAGTAGTTGATCCAGTAATGGTGTCACGTACAGGGGCACAATTAATTGATAATGATGCTGTGAAGACTCTGTGCCATGTGCTTATCCCCAAAGCGGAGATTATCACGCCCAATCGTTACGAAGCTCAGATTTTGAGCGGGTTACAAATTAATTCCTTAGACGATATGCAAGCCGCTGCTGAAATTATTCACAAGACTTTAGGAACGAAGGCTGTTTTAGTCAAAGGTGGAGGTATGCAGGGAAATTTGCGTGGCGTTGATATTTACTTTGATGGGGAAAAGTTGGAAGTTTTGACTACAAAGCAAGTAGAGACAAACAATACCCACGGTACTGGTTGTACACTATCGGCTGCGATCGCTGCTAATCTGGCTACAGGAAAGGATTTATGGCAGTCAGTGCAACAAGCAAAGGAGTATGTGACTACTGCACTCACTTACGCCCTAGATATTGGCAAAGGGCAAGGCCCTGTGGGACACTTTTTCCCATTGTTACAAAAAGAATGCTAAGTAATGAGTGCTAATTAAAAAAATATTGGGGACTGGAAAACCAGGAGGAAAATCCCTCTTCCCTCTTCCCTCTTCCCTCTTCCCAATAAGAATCTTTGCCCTTTCGGCATTTTTCTATTATTCTTGGGCATAGTTTCATGGCTAACTATCTCTGTTAGCATCTCTGTACGCTCTAATCACTTTGATTTTTAAATACCAAGCCCCCGATGCGAACAACCACAGGTTCTGTTCACAGGAATTCGCCAACACCGACTACTCAAGCCTACCCTCCCTCTGTACCACTATCTGTATACCGGGAATTGTCAACAGAGTTACAAGCAACACAGGCGAGGCTAGATGCACTCACCACCAAAAATCAGCAACTAGTACAAGAAAATCAACTACTACGCCAAGAAATTACCAAAGTTGTTGAGTCTTTTTCACATTTGCAAAAGTTCGTGGATTCCAATGCTATGAATAGTTATCACCGAACTAACCAAGCTTATAGCGACGTGAAAAGTGCCGTCGAACAGCCCTTAACCCAAGCACATCTATGCCAACAGGTTTCTCGTCCAAGTCCACCCGTTGTCCCCAAAGCCCCATCTGAAAAAAGCCGCCACCAAGACTTTTCTACACCTGTAATGGAAATGAATTTCCCGATACCACAACCAGTTTTTATAGAAGAGCAAGAAGTAAGTTATTATTCCAGTACTGAACCAGATGCCAAAGAAATCAGTAGCTGGTGGTTAATTATCACCATCTTGTTAATCATGCTTACTGCCTTTAGTGCTGGATATTTTGTTATGCGTCCCTTGTTTGAACATCAAAAACGTTAGTTGACACTCCCACAGTCATCAGCAGCACGCTTTCGGGCTACTGTACAATTTTTCTCTAATTACTCTTTAAATATCTAAACGGATCTACTAAATAGCATAATTTATTTATTTTTAGGTTATTAAAGCTACATAAAAGGCTAACTTGACAGCAACTTCTTTATCTTAGAACCTCAAAGATTATCCAATTAATAAATCCTTGCTGCTTCTAATGTCGCAAAGCATCTACATTATTTTAAAAAAGTGGTAATTATTACATATCTTTTAGGAAAAGCACTGCTAGTTACAGCTTCAGACAGTGGATCTGGTTAGATATATAAACGAAGCTAGTAGAATTCAGGAGTCAAAAATGAAAAAAGTAGAAGCTATTATCCGCCCATTTAAACTAGATGAGGTAAAAATTGCCTTGGTTAACGCTGGTATTGTCGGCATGACTGTTTCTGAAGTCCGGGGATTCGGACGGCAGAAAGGTCAAACTGAACGGTATCGCGGTTCTGAATACACCGTTGAGTTTCTGCAAAAACTCAAAGTAGAAATCGTAGTTGACGACGATCAGGTTGATATGGTGGTGGACAAAATTATTGCTGCTGCCCGCACTGGTGAAATCGGCGATGGTAAAATTTTCATCTCGCCTGTTGAGCAAGTGATTCGGATTCGTACTGGCGAAAAGAACACAGAAGCAGTTTAAAAAAGTTATGAGTTAAGAGTTAAAAGTTATGAGTTGTGAGTCAGGAATAATCAATCAAGATTTTGCAGAATTCATAACTCCTAACAGACGCGATTAATCGCGTCTCTACTCCTAACTCCTAACTCTCTGTAGTTGGGGAAGTAAAGCTGTAAAAGCCTTGCCTCGATGGCTAATTGACCCCTTCAACTCCCGTGTCATTTCAGCAAAGGTCAATTGCTTTTCTGGAACATAAAAAATTGGGTCGTAGCCGAAACCATCATTACCACGAGGGGCAGTGAGAATTTCGCCGCGACAAATACCTTCAGATTGTAATATGATCGCACCATCAGGACGAGCGATCGCTACTGCACAAACAAATTGGGCTTGCCGATTTACCTCGTTACCTAATTCGCTCAATATCCTAGCAATGCGTTCTGAGTCGGTTTTGGCGTAACGTGCAGAATAGACACCTGGTGCGCCATTTAGGGCATCTACTTCCAAGCCGGAATCATCAGCAATTGCCCAGTTTCCTGTGGCTTTAGCAATTTGTGACGCTTTCAGACAAGCGTTAGCGGCAAAGGTTTCGCCTGTTTCTTCAATTTCTAATTCTTCAGGTTTGAGGGTTAATTCCCAACCAGAATTTGTCAGGTAAACTTGCATTTCCCGCAACTTACCTGGATTTCCTGTAGCTACTACAAGTAATTTGGTCATTGGTCATTGGTCATTGGTCATTGGTCATTGGTCATTGGTCATTGGTCATTGGTCATTGGTCATTGGTCATTGGTCATTGGTCATTGGTCATTGGTCATTGGTCATTGGTCAT
Source organism: Chroococcales cyanobacterium (assembly GCA_038249935.1). Lineage (GTDB taxonomy): Bacteria > Cyanobacteriota > Cyanobacteriia > Cyanobacteriales > Nostocaceae > Nostoc. The sequence goes on along the minus strand of JBBSCU010000273.1, from coordinate 11 downwards.
TGGTCATTGGT
>JBBSCU010000272.1:0-7286 GCA_038249935.1 Chroococcales cyanobacterium | reverse complement strand
GGGAATTTTAAAAATCAAAGTAGATGTAGGGCAAACTGCCTTCAGGAGCTAATAACCAAACAGCGTAGAAACATAGAGGGACGAAAACAAGTTTAAGAGGCCAGTTAAACTCTAACTTCAGCATTCGGTTGAAGGCATAGACTATAGTCATCAGGGCAGCTAAAGCTAGAAGTATCCAAGTGAGTTGGGATTGGCTGATATTTAAGGCTTCTACATAGACCTTTTGAGCAAACTGAGCATCAGCAGGATAACGCCAAAGATGCCGAATTACCAAAGAAGAATCTTGGAGATTAGGTAAGCGGAACCAAATCCAAGAGGTAAAAACCATCAGTTGCGTCAATAACCAAGCGACAAAGATACCCAGAGGATTTTGCCAGAATTGTTCTAGATTTTCAAAGCGATCGCTGATAATATCTGTAAGTCGATGAACTGCCAAGGCTAACCCGTGGAATATGCCCCAAACTACATAACCCAAGGCAGCACCGTGCCAGATACCGGCGATTAACATCACAATAAATAAATTCCAGCAGGTACGGACTAAACCCCGACGGGAACCACCCAAAGGAAAGTAGACATAGTTACGTAGCCAATCTCCTAGAGTGATATGCCAGCGCCGCCAAAATTCTGCAATATTGGTGCTGAAGTAGGGAAAATCGAAATTCTCAGGTAGAACCAAGCCGAAAAGCAAAGCACTACCACGGGCAATGTCTACGTAACCGTTGAAATCTAGATATAACTGCAAGCCGTAGGCGAATGTAGCTAACCAAAGATCGGTACTACCCGCACGTTGCAGATTACCAAAAGATAAATCGACGAAAATTCCTAGATGGTCTGCAAAAATACCTTTTTTGACTGCACCCCTAGCAATCAACCACAGCGCCTCAGCTATTCTATCGGTACTGGGGAAGTCTAATGTATTGAATTGATTTGCTAAGTTGTGATAGCGCGTAATTGGGCCTGAAATCAGTTTGGCAAAGAATAATTTGTAGGTGGCAAATTTGAGAAACTGCTCAGTAGCAGGGGCACCGCGATAGACATCTATTAAATAAGCAATGCATTCAAAGGTGAAAAATGAAATTCCCAAGGGTGCAATCAATTTAAAAGAGCTATCTGGTGAGTTTGTTTGCACATGGAAAACAAACTTTAAGAAAGGGGTCAGATATTTAAAAGCTAGTAACAGTAAAACATTTAGACTTATACCCAGCCACAAAAGTTTTAGACGACGAAGATTCCAGTCCCCTTGGGCAAATTGCCACTCTTCATTAGAAATTTGCCAGTCACGAGAATGTTTTCCTGGTGATGTATTTTTCCCAATCTCCAGCCCCACACGGAAATTAATAAATGTCAATGCTAAGAGTAATGGTATGTACTGGATATGCAAAGATGCGTAGAAAACCAAACTGGCAATTAGCAGCGTCCACAATCGCAATTTCTGTTGTCCTAAAGACCAGTAAATTCCTAATACACTCAACAAGAACAGTCCATAGAAAATTGATATAAAGTTCATTTTTTAGTCATTTGTCATTTGTCATTTGTCATTTGTCATTTGTCATTTGTCATTTGTCATTATTCCCACTCCCCACTCCCTTACTTCGCTGGCCAAGGAATCATCGGGTCATTAGCCAGTTTTTTCGAGACTTCGTATGCTCCAAAGCGGTTGAGGTGGCTAGGGTCAGAAAAGTAGTCATTTGCTTTTATCCACTGTTGGCTAAAATCACGATAAATAAAGTTAGGATTAGTAGCTAAACGCGACATATATTGCTGAAATTCTTGTTCATGTTGTCTACGCACTGGATCTAAATAATCTCCTGTCATCGGCATATTGACAAACACTAAGGAAATTTTCTGAGACTGGGCAAACTGAAGCACGTCTTGAAAGGCAGCATCTTGCTCTCCTTCTACTTGGAAAGATTTATAGTCGTTGTCGTAATTTCCGGTAACTCTAGAATGTTTTTGATAGTATCTAGCGGGATTGAAGCGAATAGACAAAGGTAGAAAGCCATCAAAGTCAACTGCTTGTTGAGAAATACTCTCGTCTGAAGTACCGTCTGTTAGCTGTCTATCTGATGCAAATGTCTGATTACGAACAAGTATGAGCAGTTGTTTTTGGAGTAAACTTTTGATTTGGTCGCGGTTTTGATAGGTAGCAGAAACAGATGCCAGAGCTTGATTTAATGACTGATTGACAGCTTGATAGGGACTAATCTCCGATTTTTCCTCACTTGTCTTTTTTTGTCCCGAATTTACCGTATTTTCGGGCAAATCATTACTATTTTCAGTTATTGGCGTTTTTTGGAATGCTTGTTTATAACCAGCTGATGCAGCGATGGATTTAAAGGTAATATCCTCGCGTCCACTGTTGAAAGCACGGGCACCATCTGCCCAAAGAATTATTTTAGGCAGTTCTGATGGTTCCAGTACCCGGCGAATCACAAAGTCTACAACTTGGGCGGTAGCACCGTTGATCCCAAAGTTAAACACGTCAATATTTGGATAGCTCTGAGTTCCTAAAGCTTTAGAAAGTGCTGCTGGATCTATTCCCCTGAGGGCGCGGGAGGAGCCAATAATCAACACATGGGGCGGACTACCAGTGCTAGCCAAACGCTGTTTATACAGTACCAGTTGCTCGTCTAACTGCCTGACATTGAAACTTGGCATTTGCGATCGCGCTGCTAAAAGAATAGCGGTAGCGGTTGCTTTTTCCTTCAGTGGTGCGGCTGCTAAATTCTTTATCGGCGTATCATCATTTTGGGTGAACTCAGAAGCATTGAATACAGAACTCTGATTTGGAGAGGTGTTGGTAAAAAATGTCGTTTTCTGACTCTGATTTTTCTTAGAAGATGATAGAGGCGAGATATTGCTGGGTGTAGTGCGGGCAATAATTTGACCCAACACCCAATCAGTTTGGAGGGTGAGTAATAATCCTAGTGTTCCCCAAACCAAAGCAGTTTTAAGTCCTTGAACATTAGGGTTCTGTTCCGCTAACTGGTGGCTTTCGGTAAATAGCTGGCTTTTCAACAATAATTTTTTCGCTGTTGTACTTGCCGTTACCATCCAATCTCGCGCTATTTCTGTCACAAAACTTTGAACCTCCTCTGTCGTCAAGTCGGGGCGCAAAATTGGCTCACCACTCTCAGAGATTATCAGATCGTTAACGTATTTAGAAGTAGCAGCAAATTCTGGCGTTGCTTCTGGGACTAAACGTCGGCGATGCTCAAGATCAAGTCCATAGTGCCAAAAAGGTTCTTTATTCCCGGCACGGCGACCGTAGACACGTATCCCCATAATACCGGGAATTTTTAACTGGCGGATAAACTGGGTAGTTTTGTTTGCTACTTGTTCACGCCCTGGACAAACAGGTGCATCACACATGATGTGCAATAAATCATTTTTGTTCAGCAGGAGGACGCGAATTCCACCTGTCAATAGTCGCCAATCCAAATCAGGATTGAGCAAGCGCTCTAGTAAAAAAACGATTGCAGGTTCATCGCCAGTATTCGCCAACTCTAGGGGTGATGTGGCAAAGGTGGGATTCTCCGCAGCAGGTAAAGTTAGCCAATCAATCCAAGTGGGTTGTTTGTCCCCTGCTTTTTGTCCGTAGACGGTGGCGGCGAGAATTCCTTGGGGAGCGATCGCTTCTAACTGGGGTAAAATCGCCTCTAAGCACACTACCTGATCTGGAACTGGGGCGATTTCTAAGAAATCTAAAGCTGGGGTACAAAAGATATGTAGGGTTGATTCTTTGAGAGAAACTTGAACAGCAACTTTTAACTCTGATAATACCTCAGTTAATAATCGAGCGATCGCTTGCACATCCCCCCAACGCGCCCACTCTTTAAGCATCACCTCTGCTGGTGTCAAATCCACTCTTAACAACCAATCAGGCGCAGTTTCGCCGTTTACCTGGGAAACAATCACTGCATCTTGGTAGCCAGAAAGTTTGAGATAACGCAACTTTTGGGCTATCGGTTCAGCAAGTAATGATGCATCAGGGCTATAGCTTGATTGGCAAAATATCCACAAGCGAGTTTCTTCTGGCTGAGAGTTCTTTGGCTTATATGGCTTAATCTTTGCCTGTACTGACACTCCCAACGAACTCAGAGTTTCACTGAGATAGCGAGCGATCGCCTCTGGGTTGCCTTGGCGAGCCAAACTCTCGTTAGAGACAATTAGCGCCCCACCCGGTTGAATTGATTTTTTCGAGTCTACTAACAGGGCTTGATGTACCTCCTCAATATGCCTATCGATTTGATTCAAGTAAACCCGATGGCACCATTTGGGACGGTGTTCCCCTTTTGTGCGACCGTAGACGAATACTTGGTATATTGAGGGTTGTTCGTTGCTTGTGAGGATATCCAAGTCTGTTTGCTGTAGTGCTTGTAGCAAGTCAGACAAAGTATGCCAACGCTGCGGACATTCTGTACCTTCGCAAAGAATATGAAGGTCATTTCCCCGCAACCGGACTTTCACTCCCAAAGTGTTAATCCCTATTGCTTGGCTTACCCACTGCACTAAAGATTGCTGGCGATTTGGTAATACTATTTTCATGGGAAATTAACTTTACGGTCAGCGATTGTTGGGGGATAGTGCTTGCACTTGTAAACTAGAACCATAGGTCTATCACACTTCGGCGGTTTTTTTTAACAATTTTGTTACCTTCGGAGCTTGTAAAATTGGCAAAGATAGTCTTGTACGGTTGTAAGTCGGATTGATATTAAGTTTTGCATTTATTTTACTCATCTTCTCACAACCAATAATTACCAATGCCAGCAACCAACCAACAGCCCTTACCTAACCCCGCGTCCAATTTTAATCTGTTTAGCATTCCTCAGTCTTTTCTCTTACAAATAGGTACAGCGTCTATAGTACTGCTCCTGATTACAGAAAAAGCTACAGTAAAAGCACTGGAAGCTATAGGGGAAGCCAGTGAAGAATTATTTCGAGGCGATCGCCTACCGAATCTCGACTTCCCAGAGGAACACGAAACTAATCCACATGAGAATACATACACCAAATAATTATTTGCTCAGGAACAACCCGGTGAGCATTAAGTGCAAAACCTAGAACTGTAAACAGTAATTAGCTTTACAACAATAGAGAATATGGGTTCCCTTTTATACTCTTCGTCTCAAACTGCGGATATATACCCGGTATCGGAATTATTTTTGCGTCATCGTCTTCAGGTAGTGGAAGAATTGTGGGAGTCAGTTCTTCGGCAAGAATGCGGTCAAAACATGGTAGAACTATTGCGGCAGTTGCGCGATTTATGTTCACCAGAAGGACAAGCAACAAATGACCAAGCATCATCAGCTGTCAAATTGATTGAACAATTAAATATCAACGAAGCCATTCGCGCAGCTCGTGCTTTCGCTCTGTATTTTCAGTTGATTAACATCATAGAGCAGGAATACGAACAACGGCAGCAATTGAGTCGCTATGAGGCAGAAACAGAGCCAGAAACACCATCCAATGTCAACTATTCATCTAATCAAAGAGAAGATGACGCGCCTGTTAGCACGGGAATAGCAGCAGACTTTCTGAGAAAAAGTTATGTACCAAAAGCAGAAGTTAAACCAAAAGGTACTTTTGCTGCCTTGTTTCCCTATTTATTCAAACTAAATGTACCACCCCAGCAAATTCAACGTCTAATTGCCCATCTGGATGTGCGCTTAGTTTTCACAGCACACCCGACGGAAATTGTTCGTCATACCATCCGGGATAAGCAGCGACAGGTGGTACAACTCTTGCAAAAACTCGATGCCTTAGAAAACCATTCTGATACTACAGCCGGGGGATATTCTTGGGAAACAGCAGATGTCCGCGAACAATTGCTTGAAGAAATTCGCCTGTGGTGGCGCACCGACGAACTTCACCAGTTCAAACCCACTGTGCTAGATGAAGTAGATTATGCTCTACACTACTTCCAAGAAGTTTTATTTGATGGCATTCCCCAACTGTATAAACGTTTCAAACACACGCTATCGAGTACCTTTCCTTGGCTAGAACCACCGAGTAAAAACTTTTGCTCTTTCGGTTCTTGGGTAGGCTCAGATAGGGATGGGAACCCATCAGTCACACCCGAAATCACCTGGCAGACAGCTTGCTATCAGCGCAAAATGGTGCTAGGGAAATATATCCAGTCAGTAAAACATCTGATTGAATTGTTGAGTGTATCGATGCACTGGAGCGATGTTTTACCAGACTTACTAGAATCTCTAGAATTGGATCAATCGCAGTTAAGCGAAGTCTACGACGCACTGGCGCTGCGTTATCGACAAGAACCTTATCGGTTAAAACTGGCTTATGTGCTGAAACGGCTGGAAAATACTCGCGATCGCAATCTAGCTTTATATAATCGGGAAACACCAAAAAATCAAGACAGCCCCCTCTATCGTTCAGAAGCCGACTTTTTAGCAGAGCTGCGGATGATTCAGCGCAACTTAACAGAAACAGGTTTAAGCTGTCGAGAATTAGAAAATCTCGTCTGTCAGGTAGAAATTTTTGGTTTTAACTTGACACGGCTAGATATCCGCCAAGAATCATCCCGCCACGCCGATGCACTCAATGAGATATTGGAATACCTGCAAATATTATCTCAACCTTACAACGAACTATCTGAGGAGCAAAGAGTCGCTTGGCTCACAGGAGAACTGCAAACCCGGAGGCCATTAATTCCGGCAGAATTGCCATTTTCCGAAAAAACCAACGATGTAATTGAAACTTTTCGCGTCGTGCGATCGCTGCAACAAGAATTTGGTCTGAATATCTGCCAAACTTACATTATCAGTATGTGCCGCGACGTGAGCGACGTGTTAGAAGTGTTGCTGTTAGCCAAAGAAGCCACACTTTTTGACCCCGCCATTGCTGTCGGAACTATTCAAGTTGTCCCTTTATTTGAGACAGTAGAAGACTTGCAACGCTCTAGAAGCGTCATGCGGAAACTGTTTGAATTACCGTTATATCGCGCTTTATTAGCCGGCGGCTATGAACAGACAAAAGCAGAGGATGCCGATGAAAATTCATCCTCCCCTGCCCCCCTGCCCCCCTGCTCCCCTGCCTCCCCCTCCCCCCTCACCCCTAACTTGCAAGAAGTGATGCTGGGGTATTCTGACAGTAACAAAGACTCTGGTTTTTTAAGTAGTAACTGGGAAATTCATAAAGCCCAAAAATCACTACAACAAATAGCAGAAAACTATGGCGTGAATCTGCGGATTTTCCACGGACGCGGCGGTTCTGTGGGACGAGGCGGGGGACCTGCTTACGAGGCGATTTTAGCTCAACCGGGT
>JBBSCU010000271.1:0-7410 GCA_038249935.1 Chroococcales cyanobacterium | reverse complement strand
TATTATAGGTGGTTTATTTGCGATCGCCTCGCATCTGAACTATGCATATATCAAATATTTTGTCAAGTTCTTTAGAGCGATGCCTACGCAACTTGGTAGGGTGTGACCATTATCTTATTGATAACGGCCACTGATTAATTACCCCTACACATTAAATCGGAACAACATTACATCCCCTTCCTGCACAACATACTCTTTCCCTTCACTGCGAACCAACCCTTTCTCCTTGGCAGCATTCATCGAACCAGTTGTTACCAAGTCGTTATAAGCAACAGTTTCGGCACGAATAAATCCCCGCTCAAAATCACTGTGGATTACACCTGCGGCTTGAGGTGCAGACATTCCAGCATTAATTGTCCAAGCGCGGGTTTCTTTAGGACCACAGGTAAAATATGTCTGTAAGCCTAATAGAGCGTAAGTTGCACGAATCAATGATTTTAAACCGCCTTCTTCCACACCTAAAGACGCAAGAAAATCGGCTTTATCTGACTCTGGTAATTCCACTAATTCCGCTTCAACTTGAGCCGAAACTATCACAACTTGGGCATTTTCTGTCGCTGTAATCTGCCGTACTGTTTCCACAAAAGCATTACCAGTTGCCAACTCATCCTCAGATACATTGGCGGCGTAGATAATCGGTTTATAAGTGAGCAGTTCCAGTCCTTTAATAATTTCTGCTTCTTCTTCATTCAAGCTTACCTGACGCACCGATTTACCTTCATTTAAAGCCGCAGCTAATTTTTCTAAAACTGAGACTTCAAACTGTGCATCTTTGCTGGTACGAGCTTGTTTGCGAGTGCGGTCAATTCGCCGCTCAATTTGTGATAAATCTGATAAACCCAGTTCTATATTAATGATTTCAATATCTCGCGCTGGGTCAACAGAACCAGCAACGTGGATAATATCGTCATTTTCAAAACAACGTACCACATGAACGATCGCATCAACCTCCCGGATGTGGGACAGGAATTGATTTCCTAGTCCCTCACCCTGACTTGCACCTTTAACTAAACCGGCAATATCTACAAATTCAACCCGCGCCGGAATAGTTTGCGCCGAACTGGCAATCTTAGCAAGAACATTTAACCGCTCATCCGGTACTGCCACAACGCCGACATTTGGTTCAATCGTGCAAAAAGGGAAGTTAGCTGCTTCGGCCTTGGCATTAGCAACTACAGCATTAAATAAAGTAGATTTTCCGACGTTGGGAAGTCCGACAATTCCGGCTCTTAGCATTTTGGATTTTGGATTTTAGATTTTGGATTACATTACCAAGGTAATTCAAACAGGTTCCGGTATGGTTTGGGGAATTGGTTCTGGAACTGTTTGAGGAATGGGAGCAGGTATAGGTTCTGGTACAGTCCCCGGTACAGGTTGCGGACTCGGTAGCGGATTCGGGCTAGGATTAGGAATTCGTGGCTCTGGTATAGAAATCGCAGTAAGATTAATCATCGTAAGTCTAAATTAAATTATTTAACCTTCCCACGGTAAATGACAACCTCATCTGTTGACATCTCCCCAAATAGCTATACTCACGAACACATCCTTTAATAATTTACCCCTCTTCTCATTCTCTGCGTCCCTCTGCGCTTCCCTTTGCGCGACGGCAGTCGCTACAACGGGGAGAACCCCCGCAACGCGCTGCCTCCCCTCTGCGTTTAAATCTCACCCCTCAATTCCCCACAATTTCACGCAAGCTTACCAAACTACTGCTCCTTCACCTTTTCTACCACCTCTGGCACTGGATCGTAACCACCTGGATGAAATGGATGACAGCGCAAAATCCGCCGAGTTGCCATCCACCCACCACGTAACACTCCAAATCGTTCAATAGCTTCAATAGCATACATCGAACAAGTTGGTTGAAAGCGACAACTTGGGAGAAACAACGGCGAGATAAACATTCGGTAGCCCCGAATTAGCCAAATAAATAATAGTTTCATTACAGTTACCCAAATCTTATAAATTAGTAACAGGGGTAAAAATTTTCATTTCGTCGCATCTTTGTTAATTACATTTTCTGACTTCACCTCAATTCCGGTTTTATGGCTGCAAATTGTGATAGCTGCAATTTGGGTGTTACTCATCCTCCTAATTGCATCGGTGGTAAACCGCTTCGCCGACAAGCCAGAAATCGTGCGGAAGATAGTTCATATTGGCACTGGTAATGTGATTTTAATCGCTTGGTGGCTCGATATTCCCGCCAGTGTAGGGATTACAGCTTCAATTTTAGCGAGTGGAATCACCTTATTATCCTACCGATTGCCCATTCTTCCTGGTATTAATAGCGTTGGACGGCAAAGTTTAGGGACATTTTTTTACTCTGTCAGTTTCGGTATTTTAGTCGCCTGGTTCTGGTACTTGCAACAACCCCAATACGCAGCACTAGGAATTTTGATAATGACTTGGGGAGATGGACTAGCAGCCTTAATTGGGAAACGCTTTGGTACACATAAGTATAAAGTTTTTGGGACAGAAAAAAGTTGGGAAGGCTCCCTAACTATGATGCTCGTTAGCTATCTCGTCAGTAGTTTGATTTTAGTTGGAACTCAAGGAAACAGTTGGCAAACTTGGACGATATCGCTGATAGTGGCAGTTATAGCTACTGCTTTAGAAGCTGTTTCATTTTTGGGTATTGACAATTTGACAGTTCCCTTGGGCAGTGCAGCCCTTGCCTTCTTTTTAAGTCAGTTAGTCTTGAATTAGTAACGGACTTCTAAGAGGATGTTTGAAAAGTCCTCTTGTCGGTAGCAAAACGTTCTAGATCCCCCTTAAAAAGGGGGACTTTGATTCAGGTTCCTCCCTTTTTAAGGGGAGCCAGCGCGGTCTTGGGGGTTTCCCCCATGAGTGACTGGCGTGGGTTAGGAGGGATCAATAAGTGCTTAAAATCACAGCCAACCACTTTTCAAACAACCTCTAAAATGTAATGCATCTATTTCACATAGAGTAAGAAATGAGCAATTAAGGTATTCCTTTCGTATGAGAGTAAATAAAGATGCAAAAGATTTGGGTTATCCTGATCAAGGTGCATCACTGAACCATCAACTGCTAAATGGTGATGGTCTATCCACCTATCTTTTGAATCTAGCAAAAAACTGAAGAATGGGCTTTCATCTGGAGGAGACTTTGTTAATTCTTCGTAACTTTGATAAAAAGGAGGTATGCCAATCCCCATAGGCATATATAAGCCTTTATTATATTCTTCTACAGGCAATTTCGGAAGATTTTGGATATTGATTCCACTGATAAATAATCTATTTTGTTCACCAGTCTTTGTATCTCTTAGTAGCAACTCTATTTCCTGTAAATTTTGCTTAACTCCGATAGGTTGAATGTTTCTCAAAATAGCTTTTTCAAATTTCCCTATTCTCCAGTATTCATTTCCCCAAGGTTTATTGGGATCGTAGAATCCTGGTGGTCGAAAAGTTGCAAATTCAATTTTATTCTCACTCTTATAAATATCCCTCCAGAACATTTTTTATAACTATCTTTGCTGTTTTGTTATTTGTTGGTTCCAGTACAAAATCAAAATGAGTTTCATCCCTCTTGATAATTGTTAATTTTCGGTTGGAATATCTTTGAAAGTTTTTGCCCAATGGAGCAGGATTTGCTGGATACTCGGCATTAGATAGTTCTTGAAGTTTAACCGTCATCTGATTATCAAAATCATATCTGGATTTAAACCAGAAAGTAGAAATCCCAAGCAAAGTAAGGAATCCTATGAGGCTACTGAATAAAATTTTATTAGTAACTTTTAATTTAAGTTGGTCTAAACGAATACCTGGAATTTTTGGTTTTGGCAATTTATTTCCCATTTGTTCGATTACTTTTAAAGTCGTTACTACAAAATTACGTGAAAATTGAGCCGAGTCTATTACCGCGATCGCTCCAAAATCCAATCGAGTAAAATCGGATTGACTAACTCTGGTGCTTCATCCTGCGGACAATGCCCCACTCCATCTAAAGGAATAAATTTTTGTACCTGCGGAAAGTTAGCTAATTCTCTCCCTAATTTAATTGGTTCCCACGGATCAGCCGTTCCCCACAACATAATCGCCGGACAGGGTAACAGTGGTAAAAGGTCTTCTGGTAGAGGCCCTGTAGAATAAGAAGTAAAGGCAAGAAACACAGCACCAGCCCCCGGTTCGCTTGCTGGTGACATGAGAATATCTACCAACTCATCTGTCACCATCTCAGGATTCGCATAAGCTTGGAGCAGAATTTTCCGCACTGTTTTTGGTTTGGCGAGTTGATCGAAAAAGAAATCGCCAACTGGTTTGATAGATAATAGACGTTGCAGTAAAGGCGCTCCGAAACGACGAGTCCAAGGTAAAGTTACCCGTTTGCGATCGTGCAACAGCCGTAAAGAACAGTTGAGTAATGCAACTCCCAAGGCAATATCTGGGTTGCTGACTGCTGCTTGCATGGCTACAATACAGCCAATAGAATTTCCGACTAAAAAAGCTGGCTCACCTACTACTTCGCGGCAAAAATCTGCTACTTGCTGTCCCCAAGTTTCTAGGGTGTAGGCAATTTTTTCACCAGGTTGAGGTTTTGCGGAAGCGCCAAAACCAATCAAATCGATCGCATAAACCCGGCAACTTTCCGCTAATACCGGGATATTTTTGTGCCAGTGCCACCAAGAAGCGCCAAATCCATGCACCAAGACAACAGCTGGACCAGTGGTGCCTTGGGTTTGATAGCAAATCGGGAAATCTTGCCAAATCCAGATTTTTGTAGAGTTAAGTGCTGTTTTTGAACTTGAGGTTGTCATAGAAAATTTGATAAACACAAGGTTAAAAGACTTTCAGCAGCAAGGTACAATTAAAATTGTTTTGAATTTAAATAAAGTTTATCAAATTTTAAAAGTAAATCCTTTACTCTAATGATAGCTTAGACATATACCACAAAGGCTTCTACGCTGATAAAACGAGCGTAAAACTGATAGTTTTGATCTTGTTGATCAAGGTAATTTACTCAGAACTTAGATTATGTCAGTATTAGGAATAATATATTTTGTAAGATGAGTAATACTTTCACTATTTTTTAGATGTCAACGAATTAACATCAGTGCTAAATTCAGTAGTTTCACAATTTACGACAGCCAATTTGGTCTATAGGATTGTCGAATATGAGGCATAAGGGTGGTTTGCAATTGAAAACTGACGCTAAATTTAACAATATTTTTCTTCTTCCTAATTCTGCGAGCCAGAAAACATGAATCTAGTAGAAACAATTGATACTCCCGTTGGGAGCTACGCACCAGATTTTGAACTGCCAGGAATTGATGGTCAAGTACACCATCTCAGGCGTTATCTTGAGAAGTTCCGGGCAGTGGGCGTTATTTCCATGTGTAATGACTGCCCTTATGTAGAGTGGTATGTAGACAGGTTAAAAAACATTCAAGCCGAATTTGCCCCACTGGGCTTCACACTAATTGGCATGAATGGTAGCAATGTTGATCACGCCACGAAGCCAAGCTTTGAAAATATGAAAGCTTTTGCCCTGCGTCACGATTTGAACTTCCCTTACCTATGGGACTCGACGCAAGACGTGACCGGTAGTTTTGGTGCGACAAAAACACCAACGGCCTTTCTCATAGATACTAATGGTATAGTACGGTACAAAGGTCAAATTGACGATCATCCACAAGCTCCATCAGCAGTGGGAGAGGATTATTTGAGAACTGCGATCGCTTCTCTGTTTAATGGTAAAAAAATAGATATACCACAAACAGAACCAATGGGTACTACATTGATTTGGCGTAACTATACATAGATAGTCCCTGTAACTGTTATCTTAAATTGGAGGCAATTGCAACTTTTTTGATAAAGCGTAACTTCATGGGAACGAATTACCGACGGGTTTTACTCAAACTGAGCGGTGAAGCCTTAATGGGCAACATGGGCTATGGCATTGATCCCGAAGTGGTCAAAGGCATAGCACAAGAATTAGCAGAAGTGATTGCTACTGGCACTCAAATCGCCATCGTCGTTGGCGGTGGCAATATTTTTCGTGGTGTCAAAGCGGCATCGGCGGGGATGGACAGAGCAACCGCTGACTACATAGGGATGATTGCCACGGTAATGAACGCCATGACGCTGCAAGATTCCTTAGAACGTATAGGAGTACAGACGCGGGTGCAAACTGCGATCGCTATGCAAGAATTAGCGGAACCGTATATCCGTCGTCGTGCCATCCGTCATCTTGAAAAAGGACGGGTGGTAATTTTTGGTGCTGGTTCTGGAAATCCCTTTTTTACTACAGACACCACTGCGGCATTAAGAGCCGCAGAAATTGATGCTGAGGTGATTTTTAAAGCCACCAAAGTAGACGGAGTATATGATGCTGATCCTCATATTTACCCTGATGCCAAGCGTTACAATAGCCTTACCTACGCACACGTTTTAATCAAAGATTTGCGGGTGATGGATAGTACTGCGATCGCCTTGTGTAAAGAAAATAATATCCCAATTCTGGTATTTGACCTAACGGTGCGAGGTAACATTCACCGAGCAGTCATGGGAGAATCCATCGGTACCCTTGTGGGAGGTTCTTGTGAAATTAGCTGAAGCTGAGAGTACGATGCAAAAAACCGTTGAGTCAACTCAACGAGCTTTTAATACAATTCGCACTGGTCGCGCCAATGCGAGTTTATTAGATAAGGTATTGGTGGACTATTATGGTACGCCTACATCCTTGAAATCACTGGCAAACATTAGCACGCCGGATGCGACGACAATTTTAATTCAACCCTACGATCGCACTAGTTTAAATATAGTCGAAAAAGCGATTTCTTTGTCTGATGTGGGTTTAACACCCAGTAATGACGGTTCTGTAATTCGGCTGAATATTCCGCCCTTAACGAGCGATCGCCGTAAAGAATTCGTCAAAATGGCATCCAAGTACGCTGAAGAAGGTCGTGTTAGTATTCGTAACATCCGCCGCGATGCCATAGACGCGATTCGCAAACAGGAAAAAAACGCCGAAATTCCTGAAGATGAAGCACGAGATCAGCAAGACAAACTGCAAAAACTGACAAACAAATACAATGCCAGAATAGACGAATTGCTTGCAGAAAAAGAAAAAGACATCACGACTGTTTAGAGTCTAAAGTCTGAAGGATAGAGGCTGAAGGATGATGAATAAATCCTTCAGCCTTAATCGTTTTTTAAGTATCTAGGACTTACGCATTGACAAGAAATACCAAATATGGATACGGTTGAAAGTCACATCTTTCGTAAGGGTTTAGCATTGCTAAACCCCTACAGCGTGGTCTATTTATGATCATAAGGATAATTAATAAAAACCTGAAACGACCTATTTTCGTTAATCCACATCACGGTTAATTTGTATAGTGCGTAAGTCCTAGTATCTAACAAAAATTGATCAAGTAGGGGTAATTTATGT
>JBBSCU010000270.1:0-7453 GCA_038249935.1 Chroococcales cyanobacterium | reverse complement strand
GGGTTGTGAACCCAAAAAGTTTTCCTGGTGTCTATTGCGCGGTGGAACCACACTGAACCCTTCCCGAACTCAGAGGTGAAACGCTGTTGCGGCAACGATAGTTTAGGGGTAGCCCTACGCAAAAATAGCTCGATGCCAGGTCTTATAACTTATACTAAAGCCTTTCTTCCATTATGAAGAGGGGCTTTTTGTATTGACTTGTTCTGGGTCAGAATTACAGCAGTTTGCGATCAAAGCCACCACAAGAAGAACTATCTATAGCGGTTCCCGACCTAGTGAGGTACGTTTTCAAAGCTACTAACCTTGGTAAACAAGATTTGAGTGTACCTCAGTAGACTAGGAAACGCTATAATAGGCTCAAAAAACAGATTAAATCAATTTAGAGCATTTTCATCAGTAATAGCATTAACAGCTATAGTGATTGCCTCATCAAGAGCATCGAATGTACGAGTTTTAGCAAATAATAGAGGGATTGTAGACCTAAAAGAGCATGATAAAACATACCAAACAGTTAAGATAGTTGCTGAGGATTTTAAAGAAACAATGGAGATTTTCTCTGATGATTTTTTGCCACAGTGGAACTATAGTGTTAAACCCCAACGACACTCAGAATTGCAAGTTATTTAATCCATATTCCTCACTACACCTTTGATTTTTGAATTTCTGAAATGCCACTAGTATTACAAAATCTCACAGGCGGTTACACCGCAGTACCAATTGTCCAAGACATTAACCTCACTCTGCAACCAGGAGAATGGTTGAGTTTAGTTGGTGCTAATGGCTCAGGGAAGTCTACATTACTCAAATTGCTGAGTCGCATCCTCTCGCCACAGCAGGGAACAGTACTACTTGATGGTAAAGCAATTCACTCTCAACCCCCAAATCTGGTTGCACAGAAACTGGCATTGTTACCACAACAACAAACAGTTCCTGTTGGTTTAACAGTGCGACAATTAGTAAGTTTAGGACGAACACCACATCAACCTTGGTGGCAATGGGAATTGAACGTTGAAGATTTGCTCAAAGTGGAAGATGCAATTAAAAAAACGCAACTAGAAAAAATGAGCGATCGCTTAGTTGAACAACTCTCCGGTGGTGAAAGACAACGGGCTTTTTTAGCTCTAGCACTAGCGCAAGAATCAAAAGTTTTACTGTTAGATGAACCTACAACTTTTTTAGATATTAACTATCAATTGCAACTATTGGAACTACTGAAAAATTTAAATCAGCAGAAGGAATTAACTATTGTTACAGTTTTACACGAATTAAATTTAGCCGCACGGTATAGCTCTCGTATCGCTTTATTAAAACAAGGTCATCTGTGGAAAGTTGGCACACCTGAAGAAGTTCTCACTTCAAATGTCATAGCACAAGTATTTGGTGTTGAATCTGTGATTATTCACACACCTGTTGGTTTACAAGTTTGTGCAATTTCTGCTGTGTTGTGATAACCCAATTAATTGTGTGACAAAAAAGTGTGTAGTTCTGGAGTATATTGTTGTCAAACATTGCTCTGCTGCTTGAGGTTATTTATCTTTGTAACTTGTTAGTTTGTGAGTAACAACTATAGTTATTACTGTCCATTAGTGTTAGGATAAGAGCGCCGATAAACAGTTCAATAGCGATCGCTTGATTGAAATTCTCACCCTCGCTAAATCTAGTATGGTAAATGAGGCTATTCGAGACAACCACATCAAACATCTCATCCTCACAACTTAAGCGTTTGGTATTCCGGCTGTGGTAAACCAGTTTAATGAAAGATGCATTCTGTTTTTGGGAACACTAGATTTACCACCAGACTTAACAGTAAGGGGTTAATGTGTAAAGACAGATGGAATAATAGATCGAAAAATACAGTTCCCCTGCAATTACTCATAACATACCTAAAACCAGTGAAGCGCAATACAATTATCTATGAATTTGACCCTGGTTCGCAAGCAGACAGACAACCTCCACAGGAAAGTGACGACCATTTATTGGAAGCTTCTAGGCTACTGCGACAAGGAATTCAACAGCAGCAAGCTGGTGAGCTAGTAGCGGCGATTAAGTCTTTACAACAATCCTTAGAGCTATTTCAGGTAGTTGGGGATTTGCCAAAACAGGCACAGGTGCTTTCTTTTTTAGGATTAGTAACTTATAGCGCCGGAGACTACAAGGGTGCCATATCCTACTCTCAACAGTGTTTGTCTTTGAGCGAAGACACCTTAGATTTAGCATTGCAGATGCAAGCACTTTCTCATTTAGGTAATGCATACCGTCACCTGAATGAGCATAAAAAGGCAATTGAGTTTCTGGAAAAGTGCTTGAAAATAACGCAGCAACGGCAAGACAAACGAAGCCAAGTGGCAGCACTGAATAATTTGGGATTGGTTTATAAAGCTTTAAACAACTTTGCACAGGCAATTGAGTACCAGCAGCAAAGCCTAGAAATTGTGCGGGAACTCAAAGATAACTGGGGCGAGGAACAGGTACTCAAAAATTTGGGTAATGCTTGGTATGCTTTGGACAATTACCCAAAAGCGATCGCCTACTATGAGCAATGTGTAGTAATAGCACGCTCCTTAAAAAATGTTCGCACTGCTTCTCAGGTGCTAAAGAATCTAGGTAATGCTTGTTATGCTTTATATGATTATGCCAAAGCCATTAAGTATTATGAAGAACGGTTGCAATTAGCTAGAGAAATTAAAGACAAGCGTAGCGAAGAACAGTCTTTAGGTAGTTTAGGAGTTGCTTGTGAAGCTTTGGGTAACTATAACAAAGCAATTACATATTATGAAGAACGTTTGCTGTTAGCTAGGAGTATCAAAGATCGACGCAGTGAAGAAGAAGCTTTTGCTCGTCTGAAAGCTGCTTGCTACGCCTTGGGTGATTATGCCAAAATTATACAATACGAGCAGGGAACATTTACAAATAGTTAAAAAGCAAGAGAGAGAAACAATTCAAAATTTAAAATTACTCGCACAAATCAATTTCCCCCATAGTTTTTTGTTGCTGGAGATATAGGAGAACTTCTAATATATCTACTTGTGGAAATTGCGCGTAAAAATTACTTACACTCCAAAAAGGTTCCGGTGTTTCTAAAACAATTGTGCGATCGCCCCATTGATTCAACCAGGGTAGCAATTTTGGTGGCGCTACTGGAGTGCATAACCAAACTGCTCTCGGAGAAAGCGCTTTGATAGCAGTTGCCGCTACCGCTATTGTCATACCTGTGGCAATGCCATCATCAACTAAAATGAGCGTAGCACCCTCGGCATTCACCTGCGGACAAGCAGAAATTAATTGTTCCTCAAGAGACTTCGCTTGCTTAATCGCTTTATTTAGAGCGACTTCTCGCCATTGGATATCATGTTTAGAACGAAACAGTTTTTGCTCAGTCCAAAGAACATTTCCCGAAGTAGTCACTGCACCAATTGCTAACTCTGGGTTTTCTGGATGGGTAATCTTTTTCGCCACAACTATCGTCAACGGACAACCCAAAAGACGTGCTATTGGTGCTGCTACAGGCACACCTCCTCTTGGCAAAGCATAAACAATTGGTACAGGTTTTATCTCAGAATCAATAGTTTGCTGAGTCAAAACATCATGAATCACTCGCGCCAATTGCTCACCTGCATGGGTGCGATCGGCGAAAAGTGGGGTATATGACATGGTTTCCCCCAGCATCTTAGAACGGCACTGCTTTTATAATGACTGAATTTTGTCTCAAATTAACTGATACAATCAGATTCATATAAATATCAGTATTCAGCCAAAGTCTATTTTTGATAAATCTCCAACCAGAGCCATATTTAACTCAGACAAGATAGCTGGTGCTGATGCCAACATTTTGATTTTCATGAGCAGCGAAACCCAACTCAGCCTCTTCGACGACTCAACTTTTAACCAACAAGAACTGATTCCCACAGATCCTAAAATTCCTATCTCTCCCGGAACTTATGCCAGCATCACTGAGTTGACGCAGCATTGCGATCGCTGCCACCGTTGTGTATTAGGAGACAGTCGGACTCATGCTGTTGTCGGACGTGGGAATCTCAAAGCACCAATTATGGTTATAGGAGAAGCGCCAGGTCAAAATGAAGATGAAACGGGTTTACCATTTGTGGGCAGATCAGGACAGTTGTTGGATAAAATTTTGGCATCTGTGAATCTGACAACTGAGCATGATGTATACATCGCCAATATTAATAAATGCCGCCCACCAGATAATAGAGTTCCTACTCCTGTAGAAGTAGCGGCTTGTCTACCCTACTTATTAGAACAAATTCGCCTAGTTGATCCTAAAATAATTCTGTTAACAGGAGCAACTGCGCTCAAAAGTTTGACTGGCGATAAGCGGGGAATTACGAAAATTCGCGGACAGTGGCTAGAGTGGGAAGGGCGTTTGTGTATGCCAATTTTTCATCCTTCCTACTTGCTACGCAACCCTTCTAAGGAAAGTGGTGCGCCTAAATGGTTGATGTGGCAAGATATTCAGGCAGTACGTGCTAAGTTGGACGAAATTCAAAAGAATATTTGATAAAAATGAATGTGTTTAAACGAACTCAGGACAACTGGAATTATCCTTATAAATAGGTAAATGGTGGTAAATAATCCACGTCTAAAATTTGCTCAATATTATAGGGACAATTTTGTGGGAAACAATTTAATCCACTTTTCTTTTTTGCTTGTCGTAACGTATCAATATAGACTTCCTCAAGAACTGTGAGCAGATAGTTGTAGAGGTTTTTAGATTTGGTTAATTTCCTAAGTTCTACCCGAAAATTATCTATTTCCACTTCCCAATGATTTTTACAGTCAGGAAGACTCCAATGTTGATACAAAAGCAGATGTTTGAGAAGTTGCAGTAGATAACTTTCGAGCTTGTGTTTCTGTTCATAACCCAATGCTTCAATCTCCTCAATCAAATGCTCCCAATCAAGATGATCTAAATCTCGTGCTTGCAATTGTTTTAAGGTTGTTTCTAACCACAAGTGATAATCCTGGTCATAAAGAATTTGAGTGAGAATTTTAGACATTATTTAATATTACCTTTATGCGTAGAGTATTCTGTATTCTGACTCCTGATTTATTGACGGACACTTCCCGCTTGACAATCACGTAACCAAGCTTTTACTGCTTGCGCGATCGCACCATTACTACTATCTCGTGGGGGTGATGGTGGTTGTTGTTTTGGATAAGCACCTGTTTGGGTAAACATCATCACCAAACGCCAACCACTTTTAGTTTTAGTCAACAACAGCCAGTGAAATTCCTGGAATTCTACCGCTTTCTTACTTATATACTGCCGTCCTAAGGTAGTAAAAAAAACTTGCTCCACTCCTGATGCAGTACTTTTAGGCGCATCTGTACTATATTCTTCTAGGTTAAGGGATATGGGAGCAAATTCAGGTCTTCCTGCAACTAGCATATAACTGTAAACATCACTACTTCTGCTGAGGCGGCGGGCGCGTTGACTAGCGCGATTGGTATAATTAGGCAACTTTTGTAGTAACTGTGTAGTTAATGTCTCTAAATTTTGCTCAGAACACAAAGACTTCGCCCCACTGTTGACACTTTCCCTTTCTGCTAGATGATGGGTGAGGTTTGTCGAGAATACTGGGGAAGCAAGGCTATTTGATCCTAAAATCCAAAAGCCACAAGCTAAAAGCCAACTATAATTTTTCTTCCTAAGCGAAGAGACAAGATTGCTCTCCTGCTTCTGGCTGACTTCTGCTTTCATGCGATCGCAGTTAACTCCTCAGAAATCTTCTTCCAGGCTAACTCAGGGTCAACAGCGTCAGTAATCGGACGCCCAATTACTAGGTAATCTGCACCAGCAATGATTGCTTGGGCTGGAGTAAGCGATCGCTTTTGATCGCCTTTATCTGCCCAAATTGGTCTAACCCCCGGACAAACTAGCAAAAAGTCATCTCCACAACTCTGTCGCAACTGCGCCACTTCTTGGGGCGAACAAACTACCCCATCTAACCCCGACTTTTGTGCCATCAGTGCCATTTCTAGAGCGTATTCTGGCAATTCTAGGGGAATTTTCAACTCAAAGGCCAGTTGTCTGGCAGAAATACTCGTCAACAACGTAATCGCAATTAACTTAGGCGGTTTTACACCTGCTTGTGCCGCCCCTACTTGTGCTGCCTCTGTTGCAGCTTTGAGAGCTTCCATACCACAAGTAGCATGAATTGTCAATAAATCTACCCCATAACGAGCCGCACTCCGGCAAGCACCAGCGACAGTATTGGGGATGTCATCAAACTTTAAATCTAGGAAAATGCGCTTTTGCCGGGACTTTAAAACTTCCAAAATTTTTGGGCCAGTGCTGGTAAACAACTCTAAGCCGACTTTCCAGAAAACGACTTGGGGAAGTTTATCTACAAGAGCGATCGCACTTTCTTCGTCTGGCACATCCAAAGCTACAATAACTCGTTGTTCTGCCTGTTCACCATTCCCCATTCCCTACTCCCCATTTTAAGGTACTAAGCGCACAAACTTATTTTTGCCAACTTGTAAAACCTTACCTTGTAACTCACTAGGCTGCTCAAAAGTAGTATCGCCATCAGTAATGCGATCGCCATCTAAGCGCACCCCACCCTCTTGAATTTTCCGCTTTCCTTCCCCGGTACTTTTGCACAAGCCAGTGGCATTAAGAATATAAGCCAATTTAGTCGGAAACTGCGGTACACCCGCTAACGAAAATTCGGGAACTGCACCTTCCTTTCCACCGCTTTGCGCTGCTTCTTTGGCTTCATCAGCTGCTGTTTCGCCGTGGTACTGTTTGACAACTTCCCATGCTAAAAGTATTTGGCGATCGCGGGGATTTTCTGGCAGTTTGTCCAAAGGTAAATCTGTTAACAATTCAAAATACTGTTCCAGCAGATCATCGGGAACTCCTTGCAACTTCTGATACTTTTGTCCAGGATGCTCCGATAATGCAATATAATTACCTAAAGACTTAGACATTTTTTGCACTCCATCCGTGCCAATCAAAATCGGTAGTAGCAGCCCAAATTGAGGCTTTTGATTAAAATGGCGTTGCAAATCTCTACCCACAGCAATGTTAAACTTTTGGTCAGTCCCTCCCAATTCCACATCTGCCTCGACTGCGACAGAATCAAAACCCTGCATTAACGGGTACAGGAACTCATGGATAAAAATTGGATTCTCTTTCTTATAGCGTTCTGCAAATCCCTCCTTAGCTAACATCTGCCCCACCGTCATCGTGGAGAGTAACTCCAAAATTTTCCCTAAATCAAGCCCAGAGAGCCATTCGGAGTTATAACGCACCTCTAACCTGCCAGGTGTGTCAAAATCCAAGATAGGACGCACTTGATCAAGATAAGTCTGGGCATTGTGCGCTACATCTGCTTCTGTAAGCTGGCGACGCACCTCAGATTTGCCTGTTGGATCGCCAATCCGGGCGGTAAAATCGCCAATAATTAGAACTGCTGTATGACCT
>JBBSCU010000269.1:0-7454 GCA_038249935.1 Chroococcales cyanobacterium | reverse complement strand
TATTAATTATCTTTTGATGCCTACGGCGGTAAACTACGTAATTAGACCACGCTGTAGGGGTTTAGCATGCTAAACCCCTACGAAAGATGTGGTTTTTATCTTTATCCATATTTGGTATTTCTTGTCAATGCGTAAGTCCTATAGATGTGCATTGGTGTCAACTTAAGCTCAAACACTGAATTTATCCTCGTTTTAGATCCCCCAACTCCCTTAAAAGGGGTAAAGAAGGCGGGGGGATCTTAACCCAAGCGTATTGCTGAGTGCAAGCAAAAAAATCCTAAAGTGTTCTTAAACTTTTTGTACAGATACTTCCTCTGGCTTTTCTTGAGTTTGCAATGCAGAATACAACCTATTCAACGCATTTACATAGGCTTGCGCGGATGCCACGATGATATCTGTGTTCGCCGCATGACCAGAAAATACTCTAGATTCATAACGTAAACGAATCGTTACTTCTCCAAGGGCATCGATACCACCTGTTACTGACTGCACAGAAAACTCAATCAACTGGTTAGGCACATTCACCACACGGTTGATGGCCTTGTAAACTGCATCCACTGGCCCAGTACCGATGGCAGCATCGGTTAATTCTTCACCTTCTGGGGTGCGGAGGGTGACAGTAGCAGTGGGACGGGCGTTGCTACCACAGGAAACTTGCACCAATTCTACTCGGAACAAATCGGGTGCTTGTTGAATTTCATCATTAACGATCGCTTCCAAATCCCAATCAGAAATTTCTTTCTTTTTATCTGCTACTTCTTTGAATCTAACGAATGCTTTATTTAATTCCGTATCCGACAGTTCAAAGCCCAATTCTTTCAAGCGAGTCCGAAAGGCATTTCTGCCGGAATGTTTACCCAAAACTATTTGATTGTCTGTTAATCCAATCAATTGGGCATCCATAATTTCGTAGGTGAGTTTGTTTTTTAACACACCATCTTGGTGAATTCCAGACTCATGGGCAAAGGCATTTGCCCCAACGATCGCTTTATTTGGTTGTACTAACATTCCCGTCAAATTGGAAACTAAGCGTGAAGTTTTATAAATTTGTCGGGTGTCAATATTTGTCAGGGATTCTTGAGAATCTGCTGGTCTGCCGAGATAGGGGTTAAAATATTGCCGCCGGACGTGCAACGCCATTACCAATTCTTCTAATGAGGCATTTCCGGCACGTTCGCCGATGCCATTAATCGTACATTCTAGTTGCCGTGCACCATTTTTCACGGCTTCTAAGAAGTTAGCAACTGCCAAACCTAAATCATTATGACCGTGAACGGAAATAATCGCTTGGTCGATGTTGGGGACATTTTCGATAATGCCTTTAATTATGGCTCCAAATTCGCTAGGGGTTGTGTAACCTACAGTATCGGGAATGTTAACTGTTGTTGCACCGGCGGCGATCGCTCCCTCTACCACTTGGTAAAGAAATTCTGGATCGGTACGAGCCGCATCCATCGGCGAAAATTCTACATCTGTCATGAAGGACTTAGCATAAGCTACCATTTCTTGAGCGATCGCTAATACTTCTGCCCGTGACTTCCGCAGTTGATACTCTAAATGAATATCAGAAGTCGAAATAAATGTGTGAATTCTGGCGTTAACTGCTGGTTTTAAGGCTTCAGCAGCAGCTTCAATATCTGCTTTAATTGCTCTTGCCAAACTACAAATTACTGGGCCATTTTCTGTCCCAACAATTTGAGCAATCTTCTTGACTGCTTCAAAATCTCCGGGACTTGCAAAGGCAAACCCTGCTTCAATTACATCTACACCCAGTCGCGCCAATTGCTTGGCAATAACTAGCTTTTCGTCTATATTCAGAGTTGCTCCTGGACACTGTTCTCCATCTCGCAATGTCGTATCAAAAATGATGATTCGATCTGTTTTGTTTCTCATTTGCGGTTTGTTGTTTAGTTTCTAGTGGTGGCTCAATATATCTTCAACTTAGTTTTTCTTTTACTCTTACCTTTGTAAATAATTGCTAAGAATACTAACCTTCAGTTTTTTCTATTTGTTCTCTGATATCATTTAAATCTATATATCTATCAGTAGCATTCCGTAGCTCTCTAGCGATCATTCCTTCTGTTGAGACTACCGTAATATGTGTATTTTTCGAGCGTAATAGTTCGATAGCCCTTTCAAAATCCCCATCGCCACTGAATAATACTACTCGGTCATATTGGTCTACTGTATTAAACATATCTACAACAATTTCAATATCTAAATTCGCTTTTTGCGAGTAACGACCAGACGTATCATCATAATATTCTTTAAGAATTTTAGTTCGGACTGTATAGCCCAGACTAATTAAAGCATCTCTAAAACCTCGTTGATCTTGTGGGTCTTTTAAGCCAGTGTACCAGAAGGCATTAATTAATGTTGTTTCTGACTGCTCATGTTTTAAGTATTCTAAGACTCGCCGTGGGTCAAAAAACCAGCCATTTTTTTGTTGAGCATAGAACATATTGTTTCCGTCTACAAAAATAGACAGACGATTCATTGGAGAACCCATACAAATTTACACCTAATAATATATATGAATTTAGATTGAACAATAGATTATAGCAATTTTCAAATGTCTTGTTTGCTAATATCTATAAAGTGACTCTTTATGTATAGGTTTTATCCTACCTCTTTCAAGTCATAAAAACGGTTGCAACATTGGAGTTGAGATACTGGCTGCTAAACCTCATTCACCTCCAGCACTGCAAGAGCCACACTGTGATCAAAATCTACCAATAAAATTGACCCAGTAACAGCATTCATAACTGTATAACACTAAAGTTTACTTCTAAAGAGGTATGGCATAGGCTTAGGGTGGCACATAAGTTAACGCTTATCTATAGGTTTTGCTGTCACTATCAGGACAGCCTTTGTAGAGAGTAGCAATATTGCGCCAGAGACAGAAGACGGACTTAGGACAGCTTCTGGTAGAGTACCCAGTTATGAGTGTACCTGTTGGTTAGGTTAGAGTAAAATGTTGCCGTCACTTAATGCAGAAGCGGAGGATATTCGGCTCTGATCTGTGAGACAATAACCAGTTGTAACTCACTCAACATAAAAAGAATAACTTAGGCAGTGCCTAAGTAAGAATCTCTTCGGGGCTAGCTCTACCAATAAAAGTTTTTTGATGAATAGAAGATACTTTACAAATATATAAGATTTTCATTTAGGTCTTATTTCAATGTGCTTGTACTAAAACATGGTCTGAATAAATAAAAGTGTTCGACTTAAATCAATCAGTAACACGATATGGCAGAAGAACCTACGTCTACCTTAACTAAAAACTATGTCTCTGCTGCCAATCAACTGTCAAGTAAACCGACAAAAGTAACCTCAACAGCATCGGCTCGGCAGTCTAGGTGGATGGTTCGCTTAGGACATCTACTTGCTGGTGCTTGGGTAATGGGGGCAGCATTGCTGAGTGCTTCTGGTGGGGATTTGGTTCAAGTGATTGAAAATCAGACACTTTCTGCCTTTTTTCAACTGCGTGGGCCGATTGTACCTCCAGAAAACATCGTAATTTTAGCAATAGACGATCAGTCTATATCAGTTCCCGAACAGTACTATAAGACAGATCCAAAACAGTATGCCTACCTAGAAACACTGAAATCTTTTCCCTATAAACGTGCTGCTTATGCCCAAGTAATTACAAAATTAATTAAAGCAGGTGCCCGTTCCGTAGCGGTAGATGTCCTTTTTGACACGCCAAGCAGTTATGGAGTTACGGATGATCGCCAACTCCAGGCAGCATTGCAAAAATATGGCAGCAAAGTTACCTTAGCAGCCGTCTACGAAAATTTCGAGACACACCAAGGGACGTTCATCCAATTGTCGTCGCCGCAGCAAATGTTTAACACCGGGTCAGTGTCTATTGGCTCAGTTAATTTCCCCTTAGAAGTCGATGGCAAGATTCATCGATTGGCGAGTGAGTTTCCCAAGTTGTTAGCTGAAAATTTGTTAATAGATAAGCTACCCTCCTTTGATGAAGCAGTGCTAAGGGCAGCAAAAGTCAATTATCCCCGGCCAAAAGGCGATCGCATTTATTTTTGGGGACCTCCGGGTACATTTGAGCAAATACCCTTTTGGCACGTCCTCGACCCGGAAAACTGGAACACTTATTTGCACCAAGGAAAGGTGTTCAAGGACAAGATAGTGCTGATTGGTGCAACAGATAAATTACACAATGATTATTATCCAGTAGCAGCTACCAAAGGCGTTGAACGAATGTCGGGGGTAGAAATTCACGCCAATGCGATCGCCACTTTAATGCAAGGTAAAGCGATCGCCCAAGGAATAGACATTCTACCATTCCGGGGTTTGTTTGTGCTGATTTTAGTTGGCAGTACAGCCTTGATAATTAGCAGATGCAAGCGTAGTCTCCATAGATTTTTGTATAGCCTGGCCATATCTGGGACTTGGATAGGAATTAGCTATGGGTTATTTGTCTATAGCCAGTTAATTTTTCCTACTACTGTACCAATAATGGCGATCGCTATGACCGGACTTTCCTACTTGGGAACATCAGTGGTGAGAGAAAATATCAGAAAACGCCAACTAGTCGGAATTTTTCAGAAGTATAAAACTTCCCCCGTAGTCCAAGAGATTATCAGCCAGCAAGATGACCTGCAAGACTTAATTCAGCAACGGGATTTAGCTTTATCAGGAAAAGTCCTGGCTCGACGCTACAAAATTGTCAAAGTTCTCGGTTCCGGTGGATTTAGCGAAACCTACATTGCCGAAGATACCCAACGTCCT
The DNA here is from genome assembly GCA_038249935.1 of Chroococcales cyanobacterium. Classification (GTDB taxonomy): domain Bacteria; phylum Cyanobacteriota; class Cyanobacteriia; order Cyanobacteriales; family Nostocaceae; genus Nostoc. Next base: position 2,699 of record JBBSCU010000269.1, on the reverse strand, counting down.
GGTAATCCGCGATGTGTCGTCAAGCAACTAAAACCAGCCAGCACCAGACCAGAAAGCTTACACCTGGCCAGACGTTTATTTAACTCCGAGGCGCAAACCCTAGAAAAATTGGGAACCCATGCTCAAATCCCTCAACTTTTGGCATATTTTGAAGAAGACGAAGAATTTTATTTAGTGCAAGAACAGATAATTGGTCATCCTTTAAATGAAGAACTCCCAGCAGGTAAAGCAATTGATGAAATTGCAGTGATCAAAATTGTCAGGGACTTATTGCAAACATTAATATTTATTCATAAAAATAACGTAATTCACCGGGATATTAAGCCCAGCAACATCATCCGGCGACACTCAGACGGTAAACTGGTGCTGATTGACTTTGGAGCCGTCAAAGAAGTCAGCACCAAACAGCTTGATCGTCAAGAGCAAAACCCCTTCACTATTGGCATTGGTACTCAGGGTTATGCACCAAGCGAACAATGTTTTGGGCGTCCCCACTACAGTAGTGATATCTATGCGATCGGAATGCTTGGGATTAAAGGCTTGACTGGAATAACACCCCGTGAGCTAGATAGAGATGCTGATGGAGAGATAAAATGGAGCGATGCCTACGGCGGTAAACTACGCTCCCAGGTAAGCCACTCCCTAGCTCAGATTCTCAGTAAAATGGTGCTGGAGGACTTCAAACAGCGATATCAGTCTGCATCAGAGGCTATTGAAGCTCTGGAAACTCTAGAAACTTTTGACGATTTGGTAAATTCTGAAAACATATACGACATAGCACAAGATGACTCATTAATGAATACCTTAGACGAATTAGGCGATCGCACAAAATCTTGCTCAAAACCATCTTCAGAAATTGTTTGAGTGAGTTCTATTGCCTAAATTAGACTTTTCGGCCTTGCTGAATCAAGAGCTAAAACGTCAAAACTCCTTATCCTCTCTGCGCCTCTGCGCCTCTGCGTGAGATCCAAAGAAGTTTTTTCCAAAATAGCGGCTTTGTCCTCTGTATAATCACAAACATAGGCAAGAGTATCAGGCTAACTTCAGGTGATTTGCAATGAAACTAGATTTAGTCAGGTTTTTTCAAGCTTGCAACCCTAGCAAGACTCTAGTTGTGAGCAAACCGGAAGATAGACAATATTATATTGATTTCTCTAAAGTGCGTGGTGCCAAGATTATTGAAGAATTAGGGCGAACTATCACCCGCCTTTCACCGGAAGAACCTACTTGTCAATTATTTACCGGACATATCGGCTGTGGCAAATCCACCGAATTACTGCGACTCAAAGCAGAGTTAGAGCAGCAGGGATTGCACGTAGTTTATTTTGAGTCTAGCCAAAGCTTAGATATGGCTGATATTGATGTTACAGATATTTTACTCGCAGTAGCTCGTGAGGTGAGTCGAAGTCTAGAAGCAATAAAAATTAACCTCAAACCAGGATACTTTAAAAATCTATTTACGGAAATTGCCGAGTTTTTGCAAACGCCCCTAGATATTGGGGTAGAGGCTGAGTTGTCTGTAGGGATTGCTAAGATTACTGCCAAAACTAAAGATAGTCCCAAACTTCGCGGTCAATTACGGCAATATTTAGAACCGCGCACCAATGGGATTTTAGAATCAATTAACAAAGAATTGCTCAAACCTGCTAGAGAAAGACTCAAGGAGCAAGGTAAAAAAGGACTGGTGGTAATTATCGATAATCTCGACCGAGTGGATAATTCTATGAAAGCTTCCGGTTATTACCAGCCAGAATATCTCTTTGTGGAACGTGGTGAGCAGTTAAACCAATTAAATTGTCATGTTGTTTATACCATTCCCCTAGTGTTGATTTTTTCCAACGCTTTAGGAAGGTTAACAAATCGCTTTGGCGTAGACCCCAAGGTTTTACCGATGGTTCCTGTGCAATTACAGGATGGTTCGCAATTTTTAGAAGGAATTACGCTGCTGCAACAGATGGTCATGGCGAGGGCTTTTCCTGGTGTCAGTTGGGAACAAAGCCAGAATTTAATTACTGAGGTTTTTGATAGTCCTGATACTTTAGAAAGGCTGTGCTTAGTTAGCGGCGGTCATTTGCGTAATTTGCTGATGTTATTATTTCGCTGTCTTCAGCAAGAAGACCCACCCTTGTCGCGGGAGTGTGTAAATAGGGTGATTAAACAACGCCGCAATGAGCTAACTTTGGCCATTACTGCTGATGAATGGGAATTGCTGCGTGAGGTGGCGCAAGAGAAAAACTTGAGAGGTCATGAAAGATACGAGCTTTTGCTCCGCAGTATGTTTGTATTTGAATACCGCGATGAAGATGGTTCTTGGTTTGATATCAATCCGATTTTGGCAGAAGCCAAAGAATTTAGATTATGAATCGGCAATAAAGGCGTACAACTGTATGTCCTTACTGTATCGGTCTTTTGTAAAATATTATGACGTTAACCATCTCAGTTGTGCCGGGAGCGGTATTTGTCATAACGGGAGCGGTATTTGTTGTAACGGGAGCGATATTTGTCATAACGGGAGCGGTATTTGTTGTAACGGGAGCGATATTTGTTGTAACGGGAGCGGTATTTGTTGTAACGGGAGCGGTATTTGTTGTAACGGGAGCGGTATTTGTTGTAACGGGAGCGATATTTGTTGTAACGGGAGCGATATTTGTTGTAACGGGAGCGGTATCAGTCGCAACGGGAGCCGTTTACCTCGTAAC
>JBBSCU010000268.1:0-7470 GCA_038249935.1 Chroococcales cyanobacterium | reverse complement strand
TATCGCATTATTTATCGGGTTGAGGAAGACAAGAAACAGGTAAGTATTGCAAGGTTCCGGCACGCATCAAGATTTAGCCCTGAATTGTAACTGTAAACTTTTATAACAAATCGTATTGACAACGTAAATACATCTTGCCTAGACTATGAGGTATAGATGTGTCTTTCGTGCTTAATGGTATCACCTTTATTTGGAACGAGGAGAAAGCTCGGATTAATCCAGCAATCATGACGGCATCACATTTCAGCAAGCCGTAGAACCTTTCTTCGATCCGTTTCTAGTGGTGGTTGATGCAAGCCGCAATGATGAGCTACGGGATGCTGTGATTGGCTTAGACAGACGATGGAATCTTCTATACGTCGTCTACATTGAGCGTGAATAATATGAAAGCTGAAGTCTTAAAAAAACGACTCGATAAAAATCGTCCAATGACGACAATCACAATTCGCATTCCCGAAGATGTGATTGAGGATTTAAAGCGAGTAGCACCATTGTTAGGGTTTTCTGGTTATCAGCCATTAGTTCGTGCTTACATCGGACAAGGACTCAGAGATGATCTTGAGCGACTTGAGGGTAATACAGTTTCGACATTGATTGCAAGCCTGAAACGGCATGGTGTGAGTGATGAGATAATTCGTGAAGCACTCAGCGAAGCTACTGGGCGAAGCAGCAACAGCTAGTAACGGTAGTATTCCTCTTTCATGAGTAGGGGAAGTTATCTGCTTGTGTTCGAGGTTACTAGCATAAAATAACCTGTGATCTATTATTTTAGAAGTGCATTGACCAGATTTGAGTTTATAGTAGATGGTCCACCAGTCTCACAACAGGCTCGTAAGCGCGGTAAGGGCAATTCCATTGAAGATTGGAAAAAGACAGTGCGACAAGAGGCTGAAAAATACTGGTCTTCGGAACAAAAAACAGCTACTGGGTGGGTTATGCTCCAGATAACCTATTTTTATAATTCTGATAAAATGGATGTAGACAATATAGTGAAGCCTATTCAAGATGCAATTAAAGGATTAGCCTACGTGGATGATAAGCAAGTAAGCGATCTCTTAGTTAGAAAGAGGAATTTATCAGGTAACTTTAGAATAGAAAACATGACCTCGATATTGACGGAAGGCTTTGAACGTGGCAAACAGTTCTTGCATATTGTCGTAATTGATGCTGCTGATCAGGAGGTACTTACCTGATGGCAACTTCAACCGCAAACTTAGAAAGAGAGCGATTACTTAAACTAGCAGAGGAGTATCGTGAAAAGGGTTACGAAGTTTTTTTTCATCCAAATCTAGAAGACTTGCCTGACTTCCTTAAAACCTATCGCCCCGACATGATAGTACGTCGTGGAGAAGAAAATGTAGTTATTGAAGTCAAGTCGCGCGCCTCACTTAACTCTTCTTCTAATCAATACTTAAGTAATTTAGCTAAAGCGGTAGAAAAACATCCTGGGTGGAGATTTGAATTTGTAATGACCAACCCAGAGGATATAATGTATTCTCTGAAAGCAGAGGGTTCTCTTCAGGAACATGAAATAGAATCACAGTTGCAAGTAGCAAGGCAACTTACAACGCAACATCCAGAATCAGCTATTCTATATTCTTGGTCTTTGGTAGAAGCAACTTTGAGACTTATTACCGAAAAGGAAGAGCTAAGTTTAGAAGGATTTGATCCACTCTACTTAATAAACCAATTAGCAACTGAAGGTGTAATTTCAAAATCTGAGTATCAGTTACTAATGAATGCACTCTTATTACGTAATGCGATCGCTCATGGTTTCAAAACTACACAACTTACGCAAAATTCTGTATATGAATTGATCGAGCTTACAGAGCAGCTTTTAAGAACTCTACACACTGGCGATGAAGCAGGTTAACACTCCGCGTTGGTTGGAGCGGATGGTAGTACAGGTCATGCTGCCGATGTCTACGACGGGCTACGCCTACGCACCCACTAATTATAAAATAGGGAGTGCTAAACTCCCTACTCCCTTCCTATGCTTCGATCACTACCCGGAGATTGCCCCGTTTTTTAGCAACGCGACAAGCAGTCGTAGTCCCAGAACGCTCGAATTCTAAATCGAGGATGGTAGGGCCGACTCGTAAATTATGAAATGACAGGCGATTAATCGATTCTGGCAAAGCGGGGTCGATTATTCGCAAGCAGTTATTTTGAGCATCAGGCACCAAGTTGACCATCATTTGCAGTAGTTGGAAAATACTACCAGTAGCCCAAGCTTGGGGAGTACAGGCAACTGGATACTGGACGGGGGCATTATCACCGTTCCGTTCGTAGCCGCAGAAAAGTTCTGGAGGACGTTGATAGGGCTGTTGACTAGTCATATCGAATAAACCTTGAAAAATTTCCAAAGCTTGATCGATGAGGCCGAGCGATCGCAATCCCATTGCAATCAGAGCGTTATCATGAGGCCAAACTGAACCAATATGATAGCCCATCGGATTATAAGCGGGTGACAAACTACTTAGGGTACGAATGCCCCAACCATTAAACATATCTGGTGCGCGCAACCTTTCTGCTACACTATAAGCTTTTTCGTGTGTGAACAGACCCAAATTCAGACAATGACCGGGATTTGAGGTAATACTGTCCACTGGCTTGCCATCTCCATCCAAAGCTAAAGCGCAGAAATCTTGGTCTTCTACCCAAAAATCTCGATTAAAACGAACCTTAAGATTTCTGGCTTCTTCTTGCCAACGATCTGCCAAATCAAGGCGCTTCTTCATCCTAGCTATTTCTGCTAGGCGCATTTTTGCAGCATAGACGTAAGCTTGCACTTCAGAGAGGGCAATTGGACCATTGGCTAATTCTCCCTTGTGGTCTACGATACAGTCACCAGAATCTTTCCAACCTTGGTTAACAAGACCGCGTTTGGATTTACGGAAGTAACTGAGGTAGCTGGTTTGTTTGGAATTGCGATCGATCCACTCCATTGCTGCTAGAGCATTCGGCCAAAGTTGCTCTAGGAGTTCTTGATCGTGAGTCCAAGCATAATGTTCGGCATAGAGCATTAGCCACAGGGGAGTAGCATCAACTGTACCGTAGTAGGGTGTATGGGGAATTTCTTGACAACGAGCCATTTCTCCTAAACGTAACTCGTGCAAAATCTTACCCGGTTCTTCTTCGCGCCATTCGTTGTCGATTTTACCTTGGTATGTCGCCAGTAATATCAGGGTTTCCTTGGCGATTTGCGAGTTTAACATCAGGGTTTGGGAAGCTGTAATCAGCGAATCTCGACCAAATAGTGTTGAAAACCACGGCACTCCGGCGGAAACAGTCTTATACTTCCCAAAAGATTGGCGCAACAAATACATATCTTGTTCAGCGCGCTCAATTACTCGATTGAAGGTACTCTTATCTGAGCTAATACGTGTAATTTGCTGTACCCAGTTTTGCTCCTCCATCAACTCAGCAGCTTTCGCCTGTCCTAAAGTAATGGCGGCGCTCACGGTTGAACTGGACTGGTTGTTTTTAAACATATTCACTCGATAGCCCAGCTTTTGAGTTTCGTGAGAAGCTAACTCTAGCTGCCAAACCGCAGTGTAACCTTTGAAATAGTCTGGTTGCTGATGCTGGAATAAAATACGAGATTCCATAACTGAGCCATCTAGACCTTGATAGGCGAGTGTTATGGATTCTTCCCTAGAGGCGTGTGGCTCTTTAGGTACAGGTGCAACGCCATCGACCTGAGAAAATGTTCCTTCCTCAGCCGTCAATGCCACTAGGCGTAAAAGCCTACCTCGTTTTTCTCTGTCATAACCCCGGACTTCAAATAAATCAACAAAATCAGCATCAAAGCTGATGCTTAGTTCAAAACTGATGGTTGTTGTGCTGTAGTTGGATATTTCTATTTCTTCAAATAGTGCCCCATTCAGCACCATTTCCCGGCGAATTCCTACAGTGTCACCTTTCAAGCGATCGTCGATTTTGGGGTTGGTACACAAAACTGAGAGTGAAAACCCTTTTTCAGCAGTACTACTGAGGAGTACAGGCGATCGCCCTTCAATTTGCAACTCCAAGCGATTCAGAAATCTCGTATCACAACAAAACAGCCCCATGCTGGGATTGCCATCGTTGAGGGAACAACCAGAAATGTTCCCGATGGTATCTGTCACAAAAAATAAATCATCATCTTTAACCGTCAGTGTCGGTTGTGGTCTTTCACTCACAACACAAGGCCACTCCGGGATCGGTAATTGTTCGGCAGGAATAAAAGTTTTTCCATCCAGGAAAATTTTTTCCGGGGTCATTAGCGTATCCGGTGTCATTAGCCAAAGTTCCGTGTACAGGTCTATATTTTTCTGGTCTTCCCAGTAGAGGTCGCTGACCCTCATAACTTCCGGGAAAAAGGCGCTCTCTAAAACTCGTTTGAGCCATTGGAGCCAAAGCAATCTTTACATACTGCTGACAAAATAGCAGCGTTCAAATCTATATAAGTAAATCTTGATAAATTTATATTTTAGTAAGTCTAAAGTCAATACTCAAAACTAAGCATTTGGAGATAATTCATTAGTCATTGAACTTTCTCAAGACATAAGACACATAGAGTAACCAGCAAAAATGCGAAATTCCCACTTTTTGTTGGACACATAGAGAATTTGTTCTCTACTATCATACGATTTTGTCTTAAATATCTTTGGTATTTAATTAGACAAATTTATTATAGTTAATTAATTGATTAATTGTGAGCAGCGATGAAGTGCACCCTCTCGTAGAGAAGTGCGGGCTATACCAACGTGCGGATTATCAATCAATAATCAGTGGTTTTTATTGAATACAACAGTTTAAACCATACAATAGTTAGTGTTTTAGTACGCAGTTTAGAAAGATTTTACCTGTGCGAGTATATGGCAAAGTTGGTCAAGAATGTATATTGGGCGTAGTAGTCTATTATTTGAAATATCATAATGCTAGTCAATGGATAAAGACTTGGGTGAAGAACAAAGCGGTATTGGCAAATGGCTACGCCACATCTATGTCTACAGCCCGTCAGGGTGCGAAAGATAAAGGCATTACCGCTGTTGCTCTATTTGCTACTCAAGGTTTTTAAATTTGTAAATGAAAGTACACACCTCTTCCTAGTTGGTAACAAAGTGTTGCGTTTGCCTTGGCGGAAAGTGCTTCTGATCATTCTTTACATATTGCAACTGTTTATTTAACTTAAGACTCCGTTGGAATTTGTACAATGCAGCTGTGACGTGGATCTGATCGAGATTGAGCGTTTAACAATAATTCATGAGCATTTCGACTTCTGTGCTGAGTGATCTGCTAAAGTCCTTACCGTACTTGCGGCCTCAGCTATATTTTAAGGCTTCACTAACGGCGCTGTCCCACGCGATGGAAGATCAAGTTTTGGCTGCGACTTTAGCCCAACCCCTTGTAATTGCTAGTTTCCAGCGAGAGCGATTCTATCGCCAAGAAGCTCATCGCTACCAGCGACTTGCCTCACGGAGTAATCAAATATACGTATTATCTGCTCCCGAAACGGATTTCACCAATAGCTCGGAACACTACGAAAAGGTCGCTTTTGAGCCAGAGGATGCCTTAAGTCAAGAGTGGCATTTGGTTGTGATTGCTGATAATTATGCGACTTGTCTGGTTTGTCGGGAAAGCCTTGGCTCTATTGCTAAAAACAAGCAACTACCGGAACTAAGCCCTAGTCTGGATATGGATACAGCCCGAAGATTTGAGGGAATTTGGACATCGGAAAGGGGAGTTAGCCTGAAGGCAGCCGAATTGCTATTAGAAAGGATTTTGGTTTACAGACCAGAACTGGCAAGTAAAGTTGAGGAGGCACGCCAGAGGTTTGGCGTCGGGGAGCCGAGAAGCTATTCTGGAGCCGAACAGGTCAATGAATATGCTTGTGATATTGACACAGATCCCTTTGTGCAGCGCTTAGTAACTTATTTGCAAGCTAGTCAGTACAAATTGCACAAAGCCTACCGTTCAATTGCTGCTCAGGCACGAAAAGAACGATTAGTCAACTCTATTAGTACTGCTATTCGGCGATCGCTTGATCCTCACGAAGTTCTCCAGGTGGCGGCACAAGAATTAGGACAACATCTAGAAGCTTGTCGCTGTCTAATTTACCGCGCTCAAGCTACAGATAGCGAAACCATAATTGAACACGAGTTTTTGATTCCTGGTATTTTATCGGTTCGTGGGCAAACCTGGGAGTTAGAAAAAAATTCTTTATTTCGGGACATAGTTGAACAAGGCGAAGGGATTTGTGTAAACGATACGCTGAGTGACTTTCGCGTTACAAATTCGCCGGAACTTTCTTTAATTGCCAAAAAGTTTGCCATTCGTTCTTGGCTGATGGAACCTGTATTTTATCAGGGGCGATTATTGGGCATTGTGGAGTTACACTATTGCCGGATGCCGCCGCATGAGTGCCAACCTGGGGAATTGGATCTGGTAGAAGCGATCGCCACCCAAGTAGGAGCAGCTCTCATTCAAGCGGAAGCTTACGCCAACCTAGAAGAACTTAACCAGCAGCTAGAAGCCCTAGACCGCACCCGCAGCAACCTCATAGCCATCACAGGACACGAACTTCGTACCCCCCTATCCACTATTCAAGTGTGCTTGGAAAGCCTCGCTAGTGAACCGGATATGCCCTTGGAGTTGCAGCAGTTAATGCTCAACACTGCTCTTTCCGATTCAGAGCGGCTACGAAAACTAGTACAAGATTTCTTGACGCTTTCTAACTTGGAAAGTGGCCGAGTGCAATGGCATCCAGAATCACTCACTTTACAAGAGTGTGTGGATTTAGCACTCAGCCAAAATCGCACACGTTCCTCAACGGAAAAGCCGCCCAGAATCAAAACTCAAATTGCCCAAAATTTACCTTTGATCAGAGCTGACGGTGATTGGTTGGTAGAAGTACTGGCAAAACTCCTAGACAATGCTTGTAAATTTACGCCACCCGAAGGAGAAATCACCATTAAAGCGATTCACAACAACGATCAAATGGTCGAGGTGACTGTGGCTGACACTGGACGCGGCATTGAACCAAATCTTTTAAAAGTAGTTTTTGACCGCTTTTATCAAGAAGAGGGAGCGCTACGCCGCACTACTGGCGGTACTGGACTTGGTTTAGCAATTTGCCGTCAAATTGTTAATGGCTGGGGTGGTGAAATTTGGGCAGAGTCAATTGGCAAAGACCAGGGTAGTCAGTTTCACTTCACTATACCTACTGTTCAAGTTAGCAAACAGGAAAAGCGGACAAAAGTCAAGAGTAAATAGTTATTGGGGCATTGGGCATTGGGCAGTGGCCATTGGGATTGGGGCCTGTGCACTGGTTCTTGGGGCATTGGGCTTTGGTCAGTGGGCATTGGGCTTTGGGCATTGGGCATTGGGCTTTGGGCATTGGGCATTGGGCATTGGGCATTGGGCATTGGGCATTGGGCATTGGGCATTGGGCATTGGGCATTGGGCATTGGGCATTGGGCATTG
>JBBSCU010000267.1:0-7478 GCA_038249935.1 Chroococcales cyanobacterium | reverse complement strand
GGGACCAATGATTCGCAAAAGATTTGCGGATGGCGAGCTTTACGTTCAAATCCAAGAATCGATTCGGGGTTGTGATGTCTATTTAATCCAGCCATGTTGTCAACCAGTGAACGATCACTTGATGGAATTACTGATTATGATTGACGCTTGTCGTCGAGCTTCTGCGCGACAGGTGACGGCAGTAATTCCCTACTATGGCTACGCCCGCGCCGATCGCAAAACGGCAGGACGAGAGTCAATAACCGCCAAGTTGGTTGCTAACTTGATCACTGAAGCAGGTGCCAACCGCGTTCTAGCAATGGATTTGCACTCGGCTCAAATTCAGGGCTATTTCGATATACCCTTTGACCATGTTTATGGTTCGCCAGTGTTGCTGGATTATTTGGCAAGCAAACAGCTACCCGACGTTGTGGTTGTTTCCCCCGATGTTGGCGGTGTAGCACGAGCGAGGGCATTTGCGAAAAAGCTGAATGATGCCCCACTGGCAATTATTGATAAACGTCGTCATGCACACAATGTTGCAGAAGTGTTAAATATTATCGGCGATGTTAAAGGCAAAACGGCAGTGTTGGTGGATGACATGATCGACACTGGCGGCACGATCGCAGAAGGGGCGCGATTATTGCGTGAAGAAGGAGCGCGTCAGGTATACGCCTGTGCAACTCATGCGGTATTTTCTCCACCAGCGACGGAACGGTTGTCTAGTGGCTTATTTGAGGAAGTCATTGTCACCAATACGATTCCCATACCAGAAAGCGATCGCTTTCCCCAACTAGTCGTGCTGTCAGTAGCTAATATCTTAGGAGAAACTATCTGGCGGATTCATGAAGATACTTCAGTAAGTAGTATGTTTCGTTAGCCACTAAAAGACTGCTATTCATTTTACGGGCGTGAAGGATGAAGATTAAAAAATTTAATCTTCATCCTTCATTTTTTGCCAATACCTCAATTTGGGTAATGACCCGTTCTAATTCCTCAACGATCGCAGTGGTTTTAGTATTGCTGAAGGCATTCAATAGTGACCGATAATACCACAGACTACCTGCTTTACCTCCTTGAAAACGTTCCCAAACTGATTCCCCCAATGCGCGATAATCTTTGAGAATAGACTGGGCATTATAAAGTTTATCTGCTGCCGATACGAGTAGTACTGATGGTGAAGCGGTCGGAATATGAGCAATGTATGCTTCCTTGCGCTGTCGCCAAGGGGGTTTGGGTATAGTATCAGCATCAGTACACCCATCGACAATTGCTGTGACATTTTCACCAAAACGGCGGCGAATTTCTTCTCGTGTTGCAGCACCACCTTGATCTTCGATGGCATCATGCAAGAGGGCTGCGATCGCTTCATCTTCATTTGCACCGTATTCTAAAGCAATACTGGCGACACCTAATAAATGGGCAATGTAAGGAACACCTGAACCTTTACGAACTTGGTTGGCGTGCAGTTGGGTGGCGTAAATCAGGGCTGTGGTAAAGCGTTCTGACAGCATAGTGTTTAAAGTTCGATAGTGGCAAATTCTGCGTTTGCTTAATTTATCATCTGCATCTATCTGATGAAAGATTTTATTAAAATATAAATAAATGTTTATATAGTTATTTAAAGATTATGTAATGAAAGCGCCCAAGTTTCATGCTGTAAAGCTTAGAAATCAAGCCATTGCTGTTTATTGAAGGCAACAGAACTAAAGCAAGAATGTCAAGATTAGGAGATGTACCTTATGGAAGAGAAGTCAAGATGATGAAATATTTATTAATATAAAAGTAAATTCAGCATCCAAAATTAGAAATAACTCCTCATGGCAAATATTTCTCATCAATCACCAGATTCTTCACCAACGGAACAGAAGATCGTGAACGACCAGCAATCATCAGACTCTAAGGAATTTGTCGGAAATCTCAAGAATGGGATTTGGCTGTTTGGCCTGTCATCCTGGGTATTTGGCATTACCGATCGCAGCATTGCTTCATTTGCCGATGGCTATCTATCTGCTTTGGATCTGACACAACTATTCACAGCAGCGACGTTCTTTGTGGCATGGCTATTTTTGAAGCCGACATCCAGAGTTTAATATCGGCGACTGATTGAGTACGTTGACGGATCATCAGCGACTTCGTAACAATACGTTGTAGCAATGTCCATTATTTTAGGATCACTGTGAGTAACTGTGAGTATTACATGATGACTTGCAGGAGAAACTTGACACTACCGCTACCCGTCTTCAGCATTTTAGGGGTTGGATAATCAACGATGCCCGATGTCTACGACGGGCTACGTCTACGCTGAGTGGTATTGACTATGTATCATGTCAATTTTCGGTGGCTTCGGTTTCAAACTGCACTTGTTTATATAAATCTGCGATCGCTATTTCTACATCCACCGATTCCAGTCGCAATATCTCGTCCAAATTATACTCCGACAGCACCCATTTTCCCTGTTCGTTGCGTCGAAACACTTCAACACCCGGTTGAGCTACTTGTACTAAGACATATTCTTGCAAGGTTGGAGATTGGCGATATTTGGCAAACTTTTTCCCCCTATCGACTGCTTCTGTTGAAGGTGATAGCACTTCGATAATTAAGCAGGGAAATTCTACCCATTGTGGATCGTCATCGCGCTCGTCGCAAGTCACCACCACATCTGGATAGAAATACTTTTGCCCCGGTTCTACCTGCACCTTCACATCTACAATGTATACTTCACAGGAGCGATCGGCTAAAGCATCATCTAAAAGCTTAAAGAAATTTGCAGAAATCCGATTATGGTTGCGTGTAGCACCACTCATCATCACAATTTCGCCATCCCAATACTCGTAGCGTTCCTCTTGGGTGGGTTCCCAAGCCAGATATTCTTCTGCACTCATCAAAATGTTGTCGGGTAAAGCAACCATTGGCGCGATCTCTTAATGATTCACTTTATTTAGGATAGCGAAAAAAGGGCGTTCTCTTTTAGTATGATTATTTCCACATCCTCTGAACAGAATAAGCATCGAATTTTTTATCCCTGCTAATAATAATTAAGGAGTGATTGATAGCCTGTGCAATCAACATTCGGTCAAATGGATCGCCATGATGTAGCGGGAGATTCCGAACTTGAACTGTATCGGCAAAAGATATCGGAATTATGAGGATATCTGAAGCTTATCTGGAAGATTGGAGTCATTTTCAGTTAGCCAGATAAAGGCATGAGTATCTAAAAGGAAACTACTCATTCCATATATTCCTTAAAAACTTCCAGAGGTTCATCAAAGTCATCAGGCAAAGGTAAAACAAAAGTTCCTTTTAAGATGCCAGAACGACGCTTTGTTTGTAGTAAACTCTCCTGGGAAACAGCTTTTGAATAATTCTCAACTAAATATTTAGCATAATGCAAGAGTTCTTGTTTAAGTGGCTCTGGCATTTGATCTAGTGTTTGTAAAATTTCTGCATCAATAGCCATAATTTCTCCTGAGAGGTTCTCCTGCTTGTAATTTTAGGGGAATTTCTGGAAGGGATTTTATTTTTCGGTGGCTGCGGTTTCAAACTGCACTTGTCGGTACAAATGGGCTACGTCTACGCGCACTGTGTCAGAATCGCTATTGTACGCGATTGTGCTTGTTAGAAGTAGTATGTGCTTTTCAGATGTGTAGCAAATTAGGCGATCGATACGTTCGTGCAGCGACTTGTTAGACTTCTGCTACCCGATTACTTAACCACCTCTGAAAGGATTTTTGACTTTCTGCTGATGGTTGGCCAAGAATCAGATTTTTAATGCTAATGTCTTCGTCAAGCTAATCCCAGTGGATTCCGTTACCGCCACCAATGAAGCGCCAGTTGTTGCGTTCTTCGACTGATCCATGTAAGAGGCGAGGATACCATACTAATGGAACAGATATAGTGCGCCCATCGGATAAATCCGCCCAAAGCGTGTCATCTGTAATTGCCACTTGCTGAATCGTGGGTATTTCAGGCAGTTCAATCGTTAAAGAAGTCATTCCAGCCTACTAGTAATTGCTCTTGATGTTCTTGAACAAGTTTCTGAATGCGGTTAATCTCTGTGCGATTAAACCCTCTATTACTTTGGAGTCGGATCATTAATGGCTCAAATCAGTGGCAAGCAATCTCGAACTCAGCAGCGATTTGCAACCGTCTGCTGCAAAGGGGTTCTTGTACGGCGATCGCTTACCATATAGCTAATGATTAAATTATATGTAGCTTGTAGTATGCAAATTACCATTGAAATTCCCGACGAAATTGCCCAGCGACTAGACCAAACGCAAGGGAACCTCTCTCGTCGCTTCCTAGAACTAATTGTTGCCGATGCTTACGGTTGTGGCAAGATTAATACTGCTGAAGTGCGTCAAATTCTCCAGCTACCAACCCGTCTTTCAGCTCATGTCTTTCTGAAGCAGATGGGTATTTATCTAAACTATGACGAAACTGAATTAGAACAGGATCTTCAGACCCTTAAGGAGTTCAGAGTACAATGATTGTTGTCTCTGATACCTCTCCACTTTGTTACCTGCTGCTAATCAATCAGATTGTCATATTACAGCGTCTCTATGGATGTGTGATCATTCCTCAAGCCGTTGCAGATGAACTAAGAGCATCTGAATCACCCCCTGTAGTGAAAAGCTGGATTGCTCAACCTCCTAATTGGCTTCAAATACAACCAATTGAACTTCCTCAAGACGTTGAACTAGAAAAGCTTGACCCTGGTGAACGAGAAGCAATTTTACTTGCAAAACAACTGAAAGCCGATTTAGTGATCTTGGATGACAAAGCAGCAAGGCGAATTGCTGTGGAACGTGGATTAAAAATAATTGGGCTTCTGGGCATTTTGAAAGACGCTACCAGATATGGCTTGCTGGATTTAGAAGCAACGTTTGAACAGTTGCAAGATGTTGGCTTTTGGGTTGCACCAAGTTTGCTGGAACGCTTACTCAAAGATGATTAACTTGCTGCATCTACGCCCGTCGTAGACATCGCACTGGATTGGTGGAAGTAGTTAAGATTGTAAGTAGAAAAAGACGTTGGGTTTACTCTAGCAGATGCTTTCTGGCAATCGCACACTGTGTCAGAATGGCTATTTTAGCCGATTGTGCTGGTTAGAAGTGGTATGTGCTTTTCAGATGTGCAGCAAATTAGGCGATCGCCTCGAAAAGAAAAATTTCTGATCGTATCTCAACAGATAACCTAAGTCACCTAACGTTCAGGTTGAGCGGCTGTAAATAACCTTTGCAGCCACATCAAGCATTTGAGCCAGTCCGCTTCATCGACTTGTTAGCTTGTACTAGAAAACTCAGATGGGTTATCTTTGTCGTTTAGTCTTTGGTCGATTTCACTAATGAAGCTTTCAATTTTAGAGATAATATCATCAACCATTATGTCATCAATAATAATCTCTTTGCCCTCTTTTGTCTTTCCATTCCTATGTACTAAATCGTGTCTTATTGATACAGCTTTTTGAATTTCAGAAAAATTTGGAAATACGATCTTAAGTGTTGCTTCGTACATCTTACTAACTTTAGGTAAGTTATGGTAAAGGACTTCTAACATTGCCTTTTTGGCTATTTCATCTGCTTTGTTAGCAACGTCAAGAAGTTCGTTCATTCCAAGTTTTTGTTCTTTAAAGTCTTTGAACGAGGTAAAAAAGGAACTTAAATATTCTTTGTTCGACAAAACCGTATTTATAAACGCATCAGATAGGTAAGTTTCGAGACACGCTATTACACCAACATAAAGATGTCTTCTCAAAGTTTTCTTGGCTTTCGGGTCTGGCACACTGAGTTTATTCAATACTCGCAAACTTGCAACCTCATCCCCGAAAGTACGATAAAAAGCAGTATTAGAAAGAATTGCTTCTAATTGATCTTTGTCTGTATAGTCCTCTTCTGTCTCATCTGTCTGCCAAGATTTTTGCCAGGTTCCTGTTCGCCTTCCACCGAAAAGACTAATCATCTCTGTATAAAGATGCGGAACAATCTCATCTATTAAAAACTGTTCCCAATATTTCAGACGCTCGTGATTTGATAAATCTAAATCTAGTCCAGAAAAATCCTCAGATTTTCCTGACCATTCTTTGAATCTCTCATAAACTGGTTTTACTGGATAAAACCAAGGCTGGATATTATTTTGGGTCAAGCATTTCATAAACTCTTCCCCATACCGACCGCCTGTGCCAGATATATTAATGTTCATTCCGTTTTCATGAATGAACCCTGTGACTTGCGCGATAGTTCCTGGCTCACGAAACAAAGCGATCACAGCATTAATATGGACACGAGTGATGTTATCAGGTCTGGCTTCTTCACCTGAGTATTCAAAACCTTCTTCAGGGCAAACAACAATAACAGCAAGCAGCCGCTTCCTGAAACGAGTGATTGCATCTCTCATCATCTCGCCACCGTAGGGAACACCGGGTTCACATACCGGAACTAAGTTGATCTGCATAATTCAATATAACTCTGCAACCTAACTATTTATTATACGGAAACTTCCTTAGTATTAAACTAAGCGATTCAGCCAAATCAAGGGTGAAAAGCGTTCTAATTTCAGTGGCTTCAGTTTCAAACTGCACTTGGCGGTACAAATAGGCGTAGGCGTAGCCCGTCGTAGACATCACTATTTCCACATCCGCCGAATTGCTACTTTAACCAACCACTAATGCTCTAGCATTTTATCTCGTAGATGCTTAATGCGATGTGCAAGCGGTTTGTTATGCTGCCGCGATCGCCGCAATATGCCACAATAGCAAGTAAAACAGTAAGAGTAGTTCTCACGAACCATGATGCCCTATGCAAGTCAAAGATATGACCATCGAAGAACTCAAGCTTCTGATTCAAGAAACTGTTACCGAAACGATTCAATCTCTAATGGTTGATCCCGATGAAGGCAAACAAATAAAGCCAGAAGTGAAACAGCAACTACTCGACTCTCTACAACGTACTCAATCTGGAGAACGTGGAATCCCTGCTGAGGAAGTAGCAAAAAACCTCGGATTGACCTACTAATGAGCTACGACATCGAACTTAAATCAGAGGCGACTATCGGGTTTGAAGCTCTCACCTCAACCATTCAAGAGCGCATCTTGCGTAAAATTCGCTGGTTGTCTGAGAACTTTGAGGACTTAACTCCTCAAGCTTTGAGTGCTGATTTAAGCGGTTTGTTCAAACTCAGAATTGGGGACTACCGGGTTATTTATTCCTTTGATACTGAAGCAAAACTCATCACAATTCATCAAGTTGGGCATCGCCGTGATATTTACAATTAACAATCGGTCATCAGCGTCCCCTCAATCAGACTCCAATTGAAGACTCAGTAGATTCACATTAATGTCCTAGCATTTTATCTCGCAAATGTTTAATGCGATCGCGCAATTTTGCCGCCTCTTCAAATTCCAGTTTCTTCGCCGCTTCTTTCATCTGCGCTTCTAACACAGTAATCAATTGGGGAATCTGTTCTAATGGCAGTTCATCTAGATGTTCATCTACTATTTT
>JBBSCU010000266.1:0-7479 GCA_038249935.1 Chroococcales cyanobacterium | reverse complement strand
ATTCACTTGCTGTCTAATCGCTTTCAAACTATAATATTTTCAAGGTTCGGTGTCCCCCCAGCGTCGCTTTTCTTTCGCTTCGCTTCAGGCACTTATTCAATATAGCGAACCTCCTTTATCTTGTCAACTATTTTTCCAAAAAATATTTTGGACTGCTTTCGAGTCCCTTGTAAGCCTTAGAAAAAGAGGGTTTTAGGCTATAGTATTCCTAAAATTCGCTAAGGAAGGATAAAGTTATGAGGAATTCTGGTGTTTTGCCGCCCTGGCTAGTTTTAGATCCGCTGTTGCGTAGCTGGCTGTTGGAAGATATAGGCCGAGGCGATCGCACAACAAATACGCTACTAGTAGAAAATGTGACGCTAGGCTCGGCTAAATGGATAGCTAAAGCTTCTGGGATAATTGCTGGCTTATCAGTTGCAGCTAGGGTGTTTCAGATTTTAAATGAAAAAGTAAGCTTTGTGGCGGTTGCGGCTGAAGGTGCGTGGTGTGAGCCGAAACAGGTAGTAGCTGAAATTCATGGTTCGCTAGATGCGTTGCTGATGGGTGAACGGGTCGCGCTGAACTTGGCTATGCGGTTGAGTGGGATTGCTACGCTGACTAATATATATGTGGAGAAAATTGCTGATTTACCTGCTCAGTTGGTGGATACGCGTAAAACTACACCAGGCTTGAGACTGTTGGAAAAGTACGCGACTGCTTTGGGTGGGGCGATTAATCACCGCATGGGATTGGATGATGCGGTAATGATTAAGGATAATCACATTGCGGCTGCTGGAGGAATTGGAGAAGCAGTTACCCGGATTCGTTCTCAGATTCCTTATCCGTTGACAATAGAGGTGGAGACGGAAAGTTTAGAACAGGTGAAAGAAGCTTTGCAGTACAATCCTGACATTATTATGTTGGATAATATGCCTTTGGATATGATGCATCAGGCGGTGCAGTTGATTCGCCAGCAAGATAGTCGGGTGAAAATTGAGGCTTCGGGGAATGTGACTTTGGAAACTATTCGCGGTGTAGCCCAAACGGGTGTTGACTATATTTCTAGCAGTGCGCCGATTACTCAGTCGAAGTGGCTGGATTTAAGTATGAGGATTGTAGTTTAATATCAAAATGTCATATAGAATGTGCGCCTCTACCTAACCGTATTTAGCTTATAGACTGCCGATCGCTTCGGCAACTAGGTTAGAAACAAAGGGTAAAATAGCCCGACTCTTAGCCTGGGCTTTACCTTCTGTAAATACTACTAAAAGGTAGGGGCGCTGATCTGGTAATTCAATATACGCCGCATCATGGCGAACTTGACTTGTCCAACCTGCCTTTGACCAAATTTGAGCATCTTGAGTCAGTCCACCGCCCAAAAAACCTGTCACCTGGTCTTCTTCGCCCTCAGTGAGCAAATCGTTGAGAGTCCGTTTGAGCAAAGCCATCATTGCTTGCGATCGCCCACTTGAAACCGCCACCCCACCTACAATACTATGCAGTAACCTAGCGATCGCATTTGTTGTTAACATATTACGATTTTCCAGTAACTCTCCCACAAACGCCCGTTCTCGTCCATAAGGGCTATCACCCCAAGTTTTTTGACAAATGTTAATTGTCTCCATTTCTTCCCAACCCAAAGATTGGTAATAGCGGTTAACAATATCACGCTGATATTTCCAAGTTTCAAAGGGGCCAATTGGTAACTCTGGCCCTGAGGTAGTACCACTCAGGATATCCACAACCAAGCTAGTAGCATCATTACTAGAATCTACAATCATATCCCGCAAGGCTCGCTCCATCTCCTTGGAAGGCTGCTGGATCATGCCTTTTTCTAACCATTCGTTTACCGCCACCAAGTAAAATAGCTTGACTATACTGGCAGGATAAATCCGCTCAACACCGCGATAAGTGAAACCACGAACTGGATGATCCCAAAAAGCATTGGGAGTCAGAGCGCCACCAGTATTTACTAGCACTGGTGGATCGTAAACAACCCAAGTCAGGGCAATTTGATTACGCGCTAAGGTCGGAAATGCTGCCCAAGTTGCATCTAAAATGCCATTACCAAGATTTTCGAGTTGTTCGTCTTTATTAAAAAAAATCATTCTCTAAATAATGTCCTTTAATCTAAAATCCAAAATCGTTCGACTGAGCGTTCGCCTAGCGTCTCGGAGAGAAGCCGAAGTCCAAAATCCAAAATCAGGGGAGTATCAGTGTTTAGCTGACCTAAATTTACATGATTCTCCTGAATGTACACGCTTGGCAACTCAAGCCGCATCTGGGCGACATTTATGGGTAACATCAAATCATCAAAATTCGGCGGTTGAGGTGTATTTGTGTGAAGATGACTATCCAGGATGGGTATCCCTTTCAGATTTTGATTCATTACAATCTGCTACTGTACATTATCAGGCTGCAACATTTTCTGAATCTGAGATTAAAAAACTGCTAGCAGAGGTGATCGCTTTTACCCAAAAAGCGATGCAACAATCAAATTATTACCTCTGGGGCGGTACGGTTGAGCCAAATTACGATTGTTCTGGGTTAATGCAGACGGCGTTTGCTTCGGTGGGTATTTGGTTACCCAGAGATGCCTATCAACAGGAAGGATTCACTCAACCAATAACTATTGCAGAATTAGCGGCCGGGGATCTGGTATTTTTTGGAACTAGCCAAAAAGCAACCCATGTCGGACTTTATTTAGGGGATGGTTATTACATCCATAGTTCTGGGAAAGATCAGGGACGGGATGGTATTGGGATTGATCTTCTCTCGGAACAGGGAGATGCAGTTAGTCAGTCTTACTATCAGCAGGTGCGAGGTGCTGGTAGAGTCTTTAAGAGTTACGAACCACAGAGACGCACAGGATGCACAGGTATATGAGGAGTGGGTTGATTGATCAAGGGTTGGCTGGGGAAAATGGGGCGATTTCAGCAATGATCCCAGATGTTTCGGTGGTGGTGCCGATACATAACGAGGTGGAAAGTTTGCCGCTTTTACTAGAAGCGATCGCATCTACTTTATTATCTAGTCAGATAAATTATGAAATCATTTGTGTGGACGACGGTTCTACAGATGGTTCCGGGGAATTTCTCAAGAAATCAGCACAAATCCGTTCTGATTTAAAAGCGGTAATTTTGCGTCGCAACTATGGTCAGACTGCGGCTATGGCTGCTGGGTTTTATTATGCACTAGGCAAAGTAATCATCACTTTAGATGCTGACCTCCAAAATGATCCGGCTGATATCCCGATGTTATTAGCAAAGCTGGACGAGGGTTACGATTTGGTGAGTGGTTGGCGGCAAAAACGCCAAGATGGTGCTGTGAATCGGTTACTTCCTTCCAAAATTGCCAATTGGCTAATTCGCTGTACCACTAGCGTGAATATTCATGACTATGGCTGTTCGCTGAAAGCTTATCGTGCAGAACTGTTGGCAGATATGAATCTCTACGGTGAACTACATCGATTTTTACCTGCTTTGGCGTACATCGAAGGAGCTAGAATTACCGAAATGCCCGTGCGTCATCACGCCCGTCGATTTGGTCGCAGTAAGTATGGGATTTGGCGGACATTCCGGGTGCTGATGGATTTGTTAACTATTTTGTTTATGAAAAGGTTTCTCACCCGTCCGATGCACGTTTTTGGGCTGTTGGGCTTGATTTCAATGGTTTCGGGGACAGCTATCGGAATTTACTTGACTTTCGTTAAATTAGCTTTAGGTGAGATAATTGGCAATCGCCCTTTGCTAATTTTGGCAGTTCTCCTGCTAGTAACTGGAGTGCAGTTGTTTTGCTTCGGTCTTTTGGCAGAATTGCTGATGCGTACATACCATGAATCCCAAGGACGACCTATCTATCGTGTGCGAGAGGTTGTAGCAAAAAACGTTAAGTAAGGTAACAATAGTCGTTGGGCATTGGGCATTGGGCATTGGGCAAAAAGCTAATTTTTTATTCTCACCCTTGCCTCCTCATCTCCCCACTCCCCACTCTTGACAAAACCTCATTAAAGTTCCAGATGCCTATGCTTTGAAAAGTTAAAAGTCAGGAGTTTTAATTCCTGACTCTTAACTCTCAAAAACGGGCGAGGAGGGATTCGAACCCCCGACACCGTGGTCCGTAGCCACGTGCTCTAGTCCACTGAGCTACACACCCTTGTCAAGAAATCATATTAACACGTTATAACTAAATGACGCAAGAGAATTTTCCATCTAATTTTGCCAACTTAACCCATTTGGATCGTCAGGGACAGGCACAGATGGTGGATGTGTCTGGCAAAGCACCAACCATTCGCCAAGCAGTAGCCGCAGCCAAAGTGCGAATGCTACCAGCCACCTTTGCTGCCATTCAAGCCGGAAATGTCCCAAAAGGGGATGTGTTAGCAACTGCAAGATTAGCTGGGATTATGGCAGCTAAACAAACAGCTACTTTAATTCCTCTGTGTCATCCCTTGCCTTTGCAAAAAATCACAGTCGAGATTATACCTGATCCGCAACTACCTGGTTATCAAATTCAAGCGACAGTCAAAACCAAAGCTGAAACCGGTGTAGAGATGGAAGCCTTAACCGCCGTTTCCGTTGCGGCCTTGACTTTATACGACATGGCAAAAGCCCTAGAAAAGTCGATTCAAATTGAATCAATTCGTTTAATAAGTAAGAGTGGCGGGAAATCAGGAGATTATTCCCTGGCAGAGCAATAACTTAAACTATGTGAATAACCTCACCAACTCGCAAGAGTTGAACTCCCAACAAGTACTGAAGATTGGTTAATTCACCATCTTCTTTAATCAAGACGAACTTGATCTGGCAGGTGTAGGATAGAGATCCCCTACATCAATTCTTGATTTTTTATGTCTGCTACGCCTCTTGTATCTCCGGTTGACTTACACAACTCAGGAAAATCAGAATTAATCCCTCCCCTTCTAGGTGCGACCCTTGAGGAGTTAAGCAGTTGGGTGCAGCAGCAGGGACAACCTGCTTATAGAGGAAAGCAACTGCATGAATGGATTTATGACAAGGGAGTGCGATCGCTATCTGATATTTCTGTCTTCCCTAAGCAATGGCGTACAGAAGTAGCAGAAATTCCCATTGGACGCTCAACTTTACATTACCGCTCTGTGGCACCCGATGGCACTGTCAAATATCTTCTGCGATTAGTAGACGGGCAAATTATTGAAACAGTTGGCATCCCCACCTTCGCAGAAGCGGGAGAAGGCCCAAAATCTCGTCTGACAGTTTGCGTCTCTACTCAGGTGGGTTGTCCAATGGCGTGTGATTTCTGCGCTACTGGTAAAGGAGGCTACAAACGTAATTTAGCACGGTATGAAATTGTCGATCAGGTGTTAACTGTACAAGAAGATTTTCAGCAACGGGTTAGCAATGTGGTGTTTATGGGACTAGGTGAACCGTTGTTGAATACTGAGAATGTCCTAGCAGCTTTGAAATGCCTGAATCAAGATGTGGGTATAGGAGCGCGATCGCTTACAGTTTCAACTGTTGGTATTCGCGATCGCATCCGTGAGTTCGCGCAAAACCATTTGCAAGTCACTCTCGCTGTTAGTCTCCACGCACCTAACCAAGCACTGCGGGAAAAACTCATCCCCAGCGCCCACGCCTATCCTCTAGAAGATTTACTGGCTGAATGTCGAGAATATGTAGAAATCACTGGCCGCCGCGTTACCTTTGAATATGTTCTCCTCGCTGGTGTCAACGATTTACCAGAACACGCATTGGAACTTTCAAAATGCTTGCGAGGATTTCAAAGTCATGTAAATTTGATTCCTTATAATCCCATCCAAGAAGTAGACTACAAACGCCCCAACCGCGATCGCATTCAAGCATTTGTTAACGTCCTTAAGCAACAAAATATTGCCGTTAGTGTCCGCTACTCTCGTGGTTTAGAAGCCGATGCTGCTTGCGGACAATTGAGAGCAAGTAAAAATTAAATAAGTTTGCAAGTTTAGCAATTGCTGCAAGAAGGCTGCGGTAGAAATTGTTATATTAAAGTTAAGCGATCGCTTAACCCAACTCAAAGGATAATTAATCAAACCCTGAAACAACCTATTTTCGTTAATCCACATCATGATTAATTTGTACAGTGCGTAAGTCCTAGAGGTTACAAGCGCACCCTAGCAAGGGACGAAATTGTCGATCAGGCTTTGACTGTGCAAGAAGATTTTTAGTAACGGGTTAACAATGTAGTGTTTATAGATATGGTAAACCGTTGTTGAGTACCATCAATCAGCGATTGCTAAGTATTTATACAGTTGGTATTGGCGATCGTCTTTCTAAGGTTGTAAGTTAAAAGATGCTTTATTGATGAGGATATCATTTTGAAATCTAAGTGTGAGACTCCAGTATGGATTCATGTCATCTGTTCTTGGAGATTCGTAATCAGTCAAATAAACATCTTGATTGTTCCACTGGTAAATCTTTTCATGTATTTGTCCATCAGCAAAATCGATATTGTTTTCATAAATCAAGATCCCATCCCAGCCTATAATGGAACGAACTTCATTATAAGACATGCCTGTAGATATAGAGTTATGTAACTTTTCCCTGATTTCAGATGGCAAATTTCTCTGTTGAATCTGTATAGTATCGTGGGGATTTTGATTAAAGACTTTGAACATAGAGTTCATAAAAAAGGTAGGCATCTGAGCAATAGAAACAACTCTATGGGAATAGATAAATGCAACCCATGCCAATAAAGCAACAGCTAATAATATTGAATATTTCATAAAAAAAAGGTGGAATAACCACCTTACAATTTTTCCAAATTATATCAAGTGGGGTCAAGACTAACGAATACCAGCACTGCTTTCGTGAGTGTTAGTGTATGAATTCATAATAGTATTGATTGTGCCCCATATTCTATTTGTCATCTCTTCGTGAAAACTACCATTCAGATAAGAACCAGTATTATGAACAGTAAAATCCTTAAATGATTCTGTAACTATCCCATTGTTGTATTCGCTTTCAACCTTACCATCAATGTAAATCTTGTCAGACGAAGAACTGTAATCTTGAGTGCGAGTTGAATTGGTTACAGTATCGATATTGAAATTAGTCTCTGTTCTACTCTGCTGAATTCTCCACTCGTTTAAAACAAATGCCTCACCTGCTAAAGCAGGACTAGCAAACAAAGTAGCAAGAATAGCTAAACCGAGAACTTGCTTCATTACTTTGTCCTCATTCTAAATTAGTTGCCTTTGTCAGAGAAACTAATCTTGCCAAAGGAACTAAAAGAAATCCAAGGGTGGATAAACCACCCTAGAATCTTTTGAAATTACATCAAGCAGTATTCAGAACTAACGAACACCTGCGGTGGTTTCGTGAGCATCAGTATATGCGTTAGTTCTAGTCTTAATAGTACCACCAACGGTAGTATAATTATGTTCATTATAGCTACCATACAGGTGAGCACCAGCTGTATGAACGGTAAATTCATCATAGGAAATTGGTTTCAGATTACAACCATAGCTGCAACCACCACTAACTT
>JBBSCU010000265.1:0-7507 GCA_038249935.1 Chroococcales cyanobacterium | reverse complement strand
AGAAGACGCAGCGATCGCCGCCTTGCAGCAGTCATATCCAGAAGTAGTAGATCATCAACGCTGCGGTCGAGATGCCATCGTCTGGCGAAATTCCCGGCAAGAATTAGATTATGTAGAAGCCGAACGGGGTTGGGAAATTGCGAAAGTTGCGATCGCTTCTGGATTGTATAAAACTATTATTCTTGATGAACTCAATCCCACCGTTGACTTAGAATTACTCCCCGTTGAACCCATTGTCCAAGCCTTGCTCCGCAAACCCCGCGACACCGAAATTATTATCACCGGTCGCTGCCAAAATCCACCAGCATACTTCGATTTGGCTAGCGTCCACTCAGAGGTTTATTGTCACAAACACTATGCCAATCAAGGTGTAGAACTTAAACGAGGGGTAGATTTTTAGGCGTTGCTGATTAAGAGGTTGATATGCTAGTTGCTCTAGGAACATCACAAATTTATTTACCAACAGGACTTACGCAAACAACATAGAGGCAATACATGAATTGCCCCTACAGCGTGTACTTTTGCGTAAGTCCTAACCAAAATGGTAAACTTAATATTAATCTAGTAACGCATGGAAATCACCTTCGCTAACAGCAAACTGCAAAACCTATGCGAACAACAAGACTTAGCAAAAAGAAAATTGGGTGCAAACTGTGCCAAGAAATTGACAACCCGATTGGCTGACCTTGCCGCTGTTAGCTGTGTCAATGAATTATCTGTAGGTCGTCCCCATCCCTTAAAAGGAGATCGAGCAGGTGAATTTACAGTAGACCTAGAAGGTGGTAAACGACTTGTATTTAAGCCAGATAAGAACTCCATCTATATTACCGAGGATGGAAGCATTGATTGGTCAAAAGTTACTGCTGTTTGTATTGTTTTTATTGGAGATTACCATGACTGAGACAACCCGAAAATTCACTCCAGATTGGGTATCTCCTCCCGGTGATACCATTGCTGATTTATTAGAAGAGCGTGATTGGACACAAGCACAATTAGCAGAGGGTTTAGGCTACACCACAAAACATATTAGCCTACTCATTGATGGCAAAGCACCGATCAATGAAGAAACAGCCCTGAAGCTAGAACAAGTTTTAGGGAGTACAGCAGCATTTTGGCTAAATCGTGAAGCTCAATATCGTGCCGGTTTAGCACGGATAGAAAAAGAAAACCGCTTAAAACGGCTTGGGACTTTTTTGCTAGAGGGAAAATAAATTCTTCCTTTTCAGGATAGCTGTACTCTGCCTTTCTAGCCAAAGGTGCGATCGCTTCTGGACTGTATAAAACTATTATTCTTGATGAACTAAATCCCATTTATTTACGATAAATGTTTTCAGGAGTTAAACATACATGAAGAAAAATTTCAAATAATAATGGATGGAATAAATTGGCTTCTTGTTGACTTTGAATCTATGAATTAAAGGAATTTAAAATGCAATCATCACTACCAAAGGAGCATTCACTGAATTCGCCATCGTGTAAAGGCAGCAGTAAACATCTGAAATTATGCCCAAATTTAAGTGTTAAGTACCATCTGTAAGTTTGAAAGTTTCAAACTTACAGACTTATATAGACACGACTAACAAATTGCACCACAAGAGCGTAAAAAGCCCTTTTGCAAAATACTCCCATCAACAGAGTCAGTATAAAGTACCAGCTAGCTAGCACAATTAAGAACGAAAATCTCTTTCCTTGTTCCCCGTCAGTTATAAGCTGTTGCCTATTTTCAAGATAGGTCTATTTTGCTTATATTTGTACTTTAAATCACAGCTTCTTGGCGTTGACAATCAAAAACAACCATGTAGGAAGCATTTGGTATTTCTTGAGGGAGATGTCGCATATAGCCATCGGCATCAGAACGGCTGCGGAAGCGAGCAACAATTTCCTGTTGTGTATTAGGAATTATACGAGCGATCGCCCAAGAATTAAGTCGTTCTTTATAAGCGATCGGTTGATTGTCTGATTTGGAAGCTTTGCAATCCGTATTTTCTGGCATAATTATGTTAACCGTATGAAGTTTCACGAAGGGCATTAATTAGTTTCTAAGTAGGAATGCATTAACGCTTTTTTTTAATGCTTCTGCCACCTTGTTATTCGATTATTTATAGATTGTCAATACTTAGCGCTATATTTTAGACCAACTGCGCGATTTGTTCTAATACACCTAAGTAAAGCCCACAACGGGGAACAGATAAACAACTATGTTCTAAGTTATACGATTACTTACGTAAAACTACACCCTAAAGGGCAATTTATAAATTGCCCCTACCTAAAAATCAGGGTTTCGGCTATTATTTGCGTAAGTTTTGTATACATTAAAAACTAAATTTCAAATGTACAATAACGTGCATAGGCTAAAGAGTACACACAGTAAAGCTATGTTGCTGGTATTGCGTTTTTTATAGTTAATTGAAAAATACTTAATATCTTCAAGTTGATTTAGTCATTTGAAGATATTTTTAGGATAGCTGCGAAGATACCTCCATGCACAACTTTAAAATTTTAGCATCTTGACTAATAGCTATAAATTAGTTAAATCTTTTAAGCAAATAGCTGTTCTTGACGATTGCTACTAAATTCGATACAATTCCTGCGTAAATAGATTCTTGGCCACTAAAGATGAGAGCAACAGCATCAATCCTAAAAAAATTAGCTACACAAATGGGAGCAGTTGTATTCATAGAACCAGAATATGAATTAGTTGGACATATTACATTTAAAAACGGAAAAAAATCAGTTTTTAATAATACTAGACTAGATATTAATGGCTTTGGTTCTTCACATTTAGCTAGCGATAAAGGTTATTGTAATTATTTTCTAAACCAATTTGGTTATGCAGTTACAGAGGGAAAAACATTTTTTAATGAAAAAATATGTGCTTACATTCCTAATCCTAGAAACATTCATGATGGCTGGAATTATGCTCAGGAATTAGGATTACCAGTTATTGTTAAACCATTAAGTCTGAGTTTAGGAGTTTTGGTAGTTAAGGTATATGAAAAAGAAGAATTTTATCAAGTAGCTGAGAAAATTTTGCAGACTCAATCAGGTTTACTTGTAGAAAGATTTTATAGTGGTAATGACTTCAGAATTTTAGCTTTCGATGATGAAGTAGTTGCTGCTTATCAAAGAATTCCTTTATCTGTGATCGGTGATGGTAATTCCACTATTATGCAATTAGTAGAAAATAAACGCCAAAAGTTTGTAAAAAATAATGAAAAAATACTTATTGATTTAGAAGATTTCCGCATTCACCGAAAATTACAAAGACAAAATCTCTCTTTGGAAACTGTACTTCCTCAAGATACTTTAGTTTATCTTTTAGATAATGCTAATTTATCCAATGGAGGTCATTCAGTAGATTTCACTGATAGTATTCATCCTGATTTTCAAAAGTTAGCTATTAAGATTACTAAGGATTTGGGCTTGAGATTGGCAGGGGTAGATATCATTACTACTGATATTACTAAACCATTGGTAGATTATACTGTCATTGAAGTAAATAGCGCCCCTGGTTTAGGTCATTATATGTCACTTGGAGAGATCCAAACTAAGAGAGTAGAAAACTTATATATGAAAGTTCTTCAGGCTTTAGAAAATGAGCAAAGCCCAGCAACGGTTAATTGTACCACTGCTGCTCATTAACAAGATATCAGGCAAAATCCTCGTCCAGAGTGAGGATTTTGTTTAGAAATTTTTATCTAGTAGGGATTCAAACTCAGCTTGTAAAGCTGCAATATCTGGCAATCTTGCCACCAGTAAATTATCCTTATCAGCTTGAAGATTAATAATTGTTAATAGACGCGGTTTGGTAAATCAATAATGATAAATCGCCGTCTGTAGAAGAATATTCATCTATCTTTCAGACAGCGATCGCAAAATACCCAACTTATTTACCCTACGCTAATGCCGCTACCTTCTCCACCAAGCCTTGAAACAACCTCAAGCCATCGCTATTTCCCAGCATCGCGTCTGACGCTCTTTCTGGGTGCGGCATCATCCCCAACACATTGCCCCGACGATCGCAAATCCCGGCAATATTGTTCAGTGAACCGTTGGGATTCTCTCCTTGATAGCGGAACACTACTTGTCCGTTATCTTCAATTTCTGCGAGAGTGGCTGCATCAGCGTAGAATCTCCCCTCACCGTGGGCAATGGGCAAAGTGATAATTTCACTATTGGTATAAGCTTGCGTCCAAGGGAGATTGGTACGCTCAACTTTCAGGGGGACGCGATCGCAAATAAAATGCAAATCCCGATTTTTGGTTAATACCCCTGGCAAAAGTCCAGCTTCAGTTAATACCTGAAAACCGTTGCAAATACCGAGGACAAGCTTACCCTTTTGGGCGTGTTCCACAACCTGCTGCATGACAGGTGAAAAACGGGCGATCGCACCGCAACGTAAATAATCCCCGTAACTAAAGCCACCAGGGATAATAACGACATCCAAATCAGCAATATCTGTTTCTTGATGCCAAACCATGCGAGTTGGTTGTAAGAGCAAATCTCTGGTTACATAAGCAACATCGCGATCGCAATTAGAACCTGGAAAAACAACAACACCAAATTTTGTCATTTGTCATTTGTCATTTGTCATTAGTTAATGGGAGTAGGAAAGAAGCAGGGAGCAGGGGAGAAGAGTTTTCCCCTCCGCCCAATGCCAAATTCCTTTTAAAATACCCCAGTCTGGGTTTCAACCTCAATCAAATCAAAACGATAATTTTCAATCACGGGATTTGCTAGCATTTGGTCACAAATGCTAGCAAGGTCTTGACGCGCTTTTTTCTCCTCAGTCGTGGTGATGGTCAGCTCAATGTATTTACCAATCCGCACCTGGTCAACGTTATCGTATCCCAATTGCTGAAGACTGGATTGTACAGCCACACCAGCGGGGTCTAAGACTGAAGGACGAAGGGTCACGAAAATTTTGGCTAGATACTTGGTTTGCACGGGCTTTTGCTGAATGCTGCGATCGCTATACTATAACTTTCTGTTCCAACTGAGTGAAAATAAGATTACGAAGCCGTTAAAGTTAATTGATCAATTAGCCCCTCTAACAGCTTCAACTACAGTGGCATATTTAAATAATTGTCTATGAGAGCCATACGCACCCGCAGTCAAGAGCGTATTTTCAACTTACTGCAAACAATCAAAAAAGGCATTTCTGCTCAGGATATTTACGTAGAGCTACGTAATACCAATCAGAGTATGGGTTTAGCAACAGTTTACCGCTCCCTAGAAGCTTTAAAACTGGAAGGCATAGTACAAGTGCGGAATTTAGCTAATGGTGAAGCCCTTTATAGCCTAGCGCAGCAAGATAAACACCACCTTACTTGCTTGCAGTGCGGTGTCTCAATTCCGATTAATCAATGCCCTGTTCATGACCTAGAAGACCAGTTAGAATCCAGCCATAAGTTTAAAGTTTTTTACCACACCCTAGAGTTTTTTGGGTTATGCAGCCAATGCCAGATAAATCAAGCTACTGGGATTGGTCAATAACAATTAATTTGTAATTCGTAATGACGGTAGCGAGTCCGCGTACTCCTATGTAAAAGCAAGCTCAAGCTCCGCGCAGCGTCTCGTAGAGAGCGTTATTACAAATTATTTTAATGCTTTATTCAAATAAAACTCAACCAACTAAATACGTCTGCAACTGTTAATTGCCAATTTTCCAAAACACTCAAAACGGGTAAAACATCTTGCTTTTCTTTTAATTCTGGTAATTTGTTGGGTTCAAAAATCATGATTGACTCATCATCAGAATCGAGCAACCAACCTAGCTTTGCTCCATTTTGGATAGAAAATGTAATTTTGCAGATAACTCGGTTTGGTGATTGTTCTGGCGAGAGAATTTCAATTATCCAATCTGGAGGAATTTCAAATTTATTTGTAATTCTTCCATTAGGAAGCAATGGAATTCTTTGCCATTCAAAAACTGCAATATCTGGTACTATTGAACGACCTTGAAATGTACAGCGTAATTCAGGAAAGGCATAGGCAATTTTTTGCGGTTTAGCAATCTCATTAATAGCTGTGAGTAAACTACTTTGTAATGTACTGTGTTCCCCTTGCGGTATAGGTTTTTGGGAAATTTGCCCGTTAAAATACTCGCTTGCTGGCTTGGTTTCTGGGAGTTTTAAGAACTCTTCTACACTTAATGCTGTGGTTGGCTGAATAGATAATGTCATAATTTACAACTTATCAAAACTTAATTATTTTATCAAAGGTTATCTTGAATCCTGATTAATACACCACTTTGTTCTCTAAATATATTTTATATTTGCATAATTAATTCTGTTCAAATATTTAGTCACTTGATTTAACGCCCTCTTAGCATTGAATTAATGTCTTTGATTTAAACTGATTACTGCCCTAACTTACTTACTGCGGCATGGAATGTAAAGATGTCTAAATCTAAATGGCAACGTAAGTTACTTACAATACTAAGTGCAGTTGGCGCTCTTTTTAAGCGTGAAAAAAAGCGGAAACAACCAGCGATTGCCCAAGGGGCAGCGCCAAAGGCGATCGCAAGTAGAACTAGTAGAATTAAATCAATAAAAATAAATAAAAGAGGCAAGTAACACAGCATCAGCTAAAGTAGGCGATGTCTCACGATAAGATGCAAAGCGTCAATCTAGACAAAAAAATAGCACATCCTAAAGAATGGCTAGTTGTAGAAATCGTCTAATTGTAATGCTTTTAGTTAAGCATCTGAGCAAATCAAATACACGCTAAACTACCAACTTTAAAACGGAATATCATCCGGATCTGGTTCTTCCTGTTTCACTGCTGGATAAGTAGGCTGCTCATAATTTATAGGTTGGGGTATGGGTTCGTAACTTGTCGTTTGGGGTGTAACGCCAACAGGATTTGTCACTGGAGTAGGTGCGGGGCGTGACGACTCGTAACTGGGAACGTCTTTCGCCTGGGAAGATGCAACTCCTGATGATGGTTGTCGCACAGAAGTTTCTGTAACTGACGGATTTATAGTTGCTGATGGTGAAAAATCAGTATTAAAACTACCTCCAACAGATTGAATTTGTTGGACTGTTAATTCAGCGCGTTTTTCTTTAAAACCTTCTGGACGCTCAATAGTATTCATACTTAAACGTCCTACCAAGATGACGCGATCGCCTTGATGGTAGTTTTGTTGAATTTCTGTTGCTAAATTACCCCAGCCGACAACTTTCAGAGTCGCTGGCGGATCTTCTGGTTTCTGGGAATTTGGAAACTGCACAATCATTTCCGTGACTCCTAAATTATCGGCTGTATAGCGGAGTTGCGGGTCTTGAATAATTTCCGCCATCAAAACACAACTGTTCATTAAAATTCCTCCTGACTACAAAAATTACTGATTGAAAAAGAGGGGTTTTCTATGTAGTGCCAATTAATATCTAGATATGTTTAATTGTTTACATTTTTTAATAATGCCTGAATAAATATCCTACATCTATTATTAGTTTTTAGTTATTTCTAGCATAAAAGCCAAGCGATCGCTTTGAACAGCATT
>JBBSCU010000264.1:0-7520 GCA_038249935.1 Chroococcales cyanobacterium | reverse complement strand
CAATTTCTGCCATCGTTTGCAAGGGCGGCTGACCAGAAAAATTGGCGCTAGTGGTGGCAAGGGGGCCTGTTTGCGTCAAAATAGTTTGAGCGATCGCACTGTTTGGTACTCGGATGCCAATTGTCGTCGGGTCAATGGGATTCATAACTTTTGGTAGGCGTTGACTCGCTGGTAAAACTAACGTCAGCCCTCCTGGCCAATATTTATCTGCTAGTTCTTGCCAAACTTTATACTCATTCTCACTACCTTTGACATACAACCACAAATCCTCAGCATTGGCAGCCATCAAAATCAAAGGTTTGTCTTGACTGCGTTGCTTCGCCGTAAAAATTAGTGGCGCTTTTTCTGGTATCGCCGCAAGTGCAGGAACAGTATCAGTAGGAAAGCTCACTAACAAGCCAGTGCGTGCGCCAGCTATTAGGTCTGCGAGGGAAACTTGCGTCATTTTGCTAAACGTAAAGAAATGATCAAGGCTTACTCAATGTAAATCCTGGAATATCAGATTTAGGAATTTTACCTGAGAGTACGATATCCCTAAACCAGTCTTCTCTGAGTTTTGGGAACGAAATTGAGCAACTAATCAACAGTCTAAGTGCCTTACAATATCCTTACAAAACATTCAAGATGATTACTGATTTCAAAAATCACATCGGTAAAGGAAACTAGAGAAAGTAAGTTCTTGGTGCATTTATGAAATTAATTCAAATACTAAAAGTAGCTGTAATTCCTGTTTTGACTGGATTGAGCTTTTTGTCTACATCAAATACAGCACTAGCTGACTACTTAAATAGTCAGGGTGTAGGAGGTAATTACCGTTATGAATTATGGTCTAGCGATGATAATAGTGGCTACTATTTGAAAATTTGGTTAAATGAAGCAAGTCCAACAAGTGACCCATACTCCACAACTAGAGCATTCACCTCTAGTAGGGAAGCTTTAATTGATTTTGATTGCAATTACGCTCAGAAAAATTTACCAGAATGTTCTCAATAATAATTCGGAACCCCTCTCAAAGTATCTTGGGAAGGTTAACATAATTCGTAATTGCTGATGACGCTTGCGGACTCGCTAACGTAATTCGTAATTGAATTATTTAATTACGAATTACAAATGATCTTCTGTGGGTTGATATTCTTGTTGTCTTTCGACAAACGTCTGGACACGGCTGCGATAGTTTCTGATAGTCTCATCTACCCATTCGCGATCATTGCTATTTGCGTACAAATGCACCAGTGGTTCGCTGGCATCTGGTAAAACTAATAGCCAACTGTCATCATAGGGTTGACAAACTTTTACGCCATCGATTAGTTCTAAGTTTTGGGCTGGGTGGGTTTCGACCAAGTAACGCATCAAAGCACCCTTGGCTGTCCAAGGACAGCGTACTGTATAAGTTTTGTGAATTACATGGGGTAGTTCTGACCGTGCAGTAGCGAGCGATCGCTCCTGTATAGTTAACATCTCAATGATCTTAGCAATGCAGAACATGGAATCAAATCCCGGATGCAGTTGCGGGAAAATAAAACCAGTGTCTCCATTACCCCCTATTACCACATTCGGATTGGTTTGACAAGCCTCCATTAAAGCTGTAGGGTTAGCTTTGGTGCGAATCACTCTGCCATCGTGGCGGCGGGCGACTTGTTCAATAGCACTGGAAGCATGAACTGGCACTACGACTGTGCCTCTGGGGTTAGCCGTTAGGATCATATCCACCATCAATGCTGTTAACATTTCCCCACGAATTGGGAAGCCGGATTCATCAACTAAAATCAGCTGTTCTCCATTAGCCGTTACTTGGACGCCAAAGTTAGCTTTTAATGCCTCGACTACATGACCTAGCTGAGTCAGCAGCGCTTCTCGGTCGGTTATTGACATCGCCGTTTTATTG
The DNA here is from genome assembly GCA_038249935.1 of Chroococcales cyanobacterium. Taxonomy (GTDB): domain Bacteria; phylum Cyanobacteriota; class Cyanobacteriia; order Cyanobacteriales; family Nostocaceae; genus Nostoc. The sequence goes on along the minus strand of JBBSCU010000264.1, from coordinate 5,635 downwards.
ACACTGGCATTTAGCACCACAGCATCAGCACCAAATTTATCTAACATTTGGGGTAAAACTGCTCCAGATACGGCATAAACATAGTCAATCACTACTTTTGCCCGACTGTTGCGGAGTGTATGAACGTGCAACAACTTCTCAAAGGCAGTGCAGTAGCGGTCAATAACTTGGTTGGGGTAAGATACGTTGCCAATTTCATGAATTAGCGCCCGCCGCATATCCTCCTTAAAGTAAGCTCCTTCAATTTTCTTTTCTAGGGCTTTGGAGATATTAATCCCCTTGGCATCCATGAATTCAATCAGAATGTAGTCAGGGCGATCGGGGTGTACCCGCACATGGATACCACCAGCTACCGACATTGTGGGTATAACTGTGCGGGCAATGGGGATAGCTGTAGCATCGAGGTTTTGAATATCAATACCTACTGACATCAAACCAGCAATGAGCGATCGCGTCACCATCCGAGAGATATTACGTTGATCGCGGGAAACCGTTACATTAGAACCGGGTTTTAAGGTAGAACCGTAAGCGGCTCCCAATTTTACCGCGAATTCTGGGGTGATGTCGATATTAGCTAATCCTTGTACACCGCGTTGCCCAAATAAATTCCGTTGAGCAATGTTCCCCCAAATCAAGTTAATATTTAAGACTGCCCCTGACTCAATTCTTTTACTAGGCCAAACGCGCACGCCGGGGCTAATTTGGGCTTCTTCTCCTACCGTAGAAAGCGAACCGACAACAGCAGCTTCTAATACTTGAGCGCGGCGGTCTACACGAGTACCACGGGAAATCACACAGGCAGAAAGATGTGCTTCCTCGCCAATAAATGCCCCATTCCACACTATCGGACGCTTGAGATTCGCATCAGCACCAATAGTAACATTATCTCCAATTACGGTTCCTGCCTCAATATGTACTCTTGCCCCGATGCGGCAATTATCACCAATCACTGCTGGGGTTTCAACAACAGCCGTCTGGTCGATGTAAGTATTTTGGCCTACCCATAACTCATGGGAAACTTCTTGGTAGGCACAATCTAGTTGGACTTTCCGATCTAATGCGTCATACTGAGCCTCACGATAGGCATCTAAATGACCAACATCGCACCAGTAACCCTGAGCAATGTAACCATACATTGGCTCATCTTTTAATAGTAGTAAAGGGAATAAGTCTTTGGAAAAGTCGCATTCAGTGTTTACTGGCAGATATTCCAAAACTTCTGGTTCGAGAATGTAAGTGCCCGTGTTGACGGTATCGGAAAAAATTTCACTACTAGAGGGTTTTTCTAAAAATCGGCTAATCCGTCCTGACTCATCGGTAATCACTACCCCAAATTCAATCGGGTTGGGAACCCTGGTTAAAATCAAAGTAGCTTTTGAATTTTTTTGTTTGTGAAATGCGATCGCAGCCGTGAGGTCAAAATCTGTTATGCTATCACCGCTAATCACTAAAAATGTTTCATCAAGAAGTTCGGCAATGTTTTTCACACAGCCGGCTGTACCCAAAGGCTGATCTTCTTCAACGGCATAGGTCATCTGGACGCCAAAATTACTGCCATCTTGAAAGTAGTCTCGCAAAACATCAGGTAAATAATGCAATGTCGCAATAACTTCTGTAATTTGATGTTTTTTGAGAAGATTGATAATATGTTCGGCAATTGGTCGATTTAGAATGGGTACCATCGGTTTGGGCAGATCGCAAGTTAACGGGCGAAGCCGCGTTCCCGAACCGCCTGCCATCAATACTGCACGCATAAATCCTCCTTAGCTATTTACAGCATTAGCTGTTTGAAGACGTGTCAGATATATTTTGTTCTTCTTTCTCTAGTCTCCTATGGATATCGATATTTGAGGAACTTCCACAAGATGCATCTGCGGATAACAAAGTATATTTACTCATTACACCAATTTATCCAGAGAGAATCAAACAAAATTAATGCGATAGACTACTAGGCTTTTGGTAACAAGACTTATTAACTCTTCTGACAGTGATAAAGTTTATATTCGTAACCATCCACGCTTGGTAAAGATTGAGTATCAGACATAACACAGCTTTTAACGGCTTCTGCTACAGGGGCGTGAAAGTTTACCAGCCACAAGTCAAAAGGTCGTGGTAGCGTCTTTAAAGTATTTTCTAAAGCAATGGTAGAAGTATTGGGGTCTTGGTCTTGATGGGCAAGGAGAAACAGAGGTTTTTGGAGTGAATTGGCAAGTTTAATCTCCCTTGCTACTCCCATCATTTCCCCGGTGTGTACATAAGTTTTGTGGGTAGCGGCAATTAGTACTGGCACTGGCGATATTTGTTGAATTAGTTGTACAAAAAGGTCAGGGCGATAATATTTCTGATAGCCAAGATTGCAGACTACTGTAACTGCACTAAAAAATCCCATTAACCAAATTAATATCACGGCTTTTTTGCCGTTTATTCCCCATTTGCCGATGCTTTTTATGCCATTCCCTTGTTCTCTTTCCATCAATTCTTTGGGAGGATGCCAACAAACTGCGAGACTTGCCCCTAGTAAAACAACGATCGCCGGAAAGTAAACAAAGTTATAACGAGCGCCCCTGGTCAGATCGATTCCCAAAAAGTAGGTAAAGATTAAGAATAAAGCGATCGCACTGATCGCGACTCCCATAAAAACCTGAATCATCATCCGGTTTTCTGGTTGCTGTAGTTGAATCTTGATCCCACGTAACAAAATTGGTACTGCCCAAATAAAGAAACTTAGCATTACCACTCCAGAAGGAATCACAAGCAATATCTGTGAAGATTCAACTGGCAGGAGGGAAATCATTGCAATCAATGTTCCTAAAGCTTGAAAGATTGGGCTTAACCAATCTAATCCAACGCGCGAACCTCGAATCCATTCGGTCAAAATACCACGATTTCTATTCTCTAATAAGGTTGGTATCCAAATTAAACCCGCAACAATTGTACCTGTAACAACGGCATAGATGCGCCGCCAGGGAGGAGAGAAGAGGAGAGAAAATTTGCTGCTAGTTTGCAATTGAAGCCAAGCAAGAAAAATCAAAACTACGGCTTCTGTGCAGAGGGTGAGGGTGAAAAAGTAATGAGTAGCAATACCTAAAGCATTAATTCCTATCCACAAAAATGCTACCCATATAGGTAAAGGTGTGCGGTTTTGAGTATGACGTGTGGCAATTACTAGGCAAGTCAAGGAACCAGTTACCCATAAGATTGCCAAAGTGTAATGACGCGCTTCTTGTGCTAAAAATACGCCGTAGGGTGATACTGCCATCATGGCAGCAGTCAAATGTCCCACTAATTGCGAACGGAACGCTATTCTACCTAATACGTAAAAACACGGGATTGAGGCAGCGCCTAGTATAGCTGGTAGCAATCGCGCCGCAAACAGCGATATTAATCCTCCTTCGGTGGGAAATAATTTCATCCACAGGTAAGCCAACACAAAATATAGTGGTGGATGATTATCTTGTGTAGCTAAGTTATGAACCACATCACCAATACTAGCCGTTAGGTTTGGTTGCAGGGGTTGCAATAAGGTATCAGGTGCGATCGCTTGATCTAGGGGAACTCCTAAAAAAGTATTCCCCAAGCTAAATACCAAGGTGGCAAACTCGTCAGTCCACGGAGGCTTTCCAGTCAAGTTGGTTAGGCGTAAGCTGATGCCGATGATCAACCACATCAAGTTCAGCAAAGGGTGAAGCCAGAAAGGAGAAAGGCGAATCTGCAAATTATGCCAATGCTTGTGTTGTGAACCAGAGTTTGGATCTGACAGAGGTCGGGAATGGGTAGCATAGACAGGCAGCAATGAAATAATTTTTCTGTAAAAATAAAATGCACCTGGGAAAATAACTCTCATTGCCGAGCCTCACACGAATAGATTTGTAGATTTTACGCCTTAGATTTAAGTTCGTTCTAAAATCTAAAAACAAAAATCTAAATCTCCAATCCCTGATTGTGACTATTTAACGTCAGTGACGCGCCAGCTGAGTTTCAAATTAGCCCAGAAATTCCAGATGGTCGCAACTGCGATCGCAATCAACTTAGCTAAATACTCGTTTATCCCCAAGGCATTATAGAGTAAGTTAATTATTAAAGCTTGTATTACAACTCCTGCCAAACAGATCGCACTGAACTTCAAGAATCGCTTGAAACGTTGACGTGGATCACGTTGCCTCTTAGAAATATCACCAAAAGTCCATAAATCATTCCATAGGAAATTATTTATGATTGCCACTCCAGCCGAAAGAATCGTACTGCGAGTTAAACCTAAATGAATTACAGTACGCAGCAAGTGAAACACTGTTAAATCTACAAATACGCCACTAAAGCCAACCAACCCAAAGCGGACGAATCGACCAACTGGGAAATTGACTTTTCTACTCAATCGTCCTACCCTACCTGTAGATAGCCGCAACCGCACTAAGTGATGGATGTAATCTATATACTGCTTCCATGTGACTTTACTCTCACCCTCTTTGCGTTCGCAGAACACATACCCAACTTCGGCAACTTGGTCTACTTTACCTCGCCCGATTACCTCAAGAAGAATTTTGTATCCGACTGGATTAAGTGTTGCATTGGCGATCGCACTCCGGCGCACCATAAAATAACCACTCATTGGATCGGTAACTCTGCCCAGTACCCCCGGCAAGATCAGCAAGCCTAACAACTGAGCGCCACGAGACAACAAACGTCTGACAACACTCCAACTACTAACACCGCCTCCTTCTACGTGACGACTGGCTAGTGCCAAATCTGCTCCCTGCTCAATACTACGCAACAGTTGCATCAAGACTTCTGGGGGATGTTGCAAATCTCCATCAATTACCCCCAATACACTCCCCGTCGCTGCTTGCCACCCACGAATCACGGCTGAAGACAGCCCCCGTTCCTGTTGGCGTCGCATTACCCGCAACTGGGGATATTCTTCTATGAGGGATTGTGCGATTTCCCAAGTTCGGTCTGGGCTATCATCGTCTACGACAATTAGTTCATACTTTCCTGGAATTGATTCATCCAATAACTTACTCAATATACTGACTACATTCTTGATGTTGTCACGTTCCTTATAAGTAGGAATTACTAGAGAAAGATGGATGGATTCATCACTTATACCCACACGGTTAGGGGGCAACTCTGAAATCTTGAGTGGACCAGTTGGAACTGTCAATAGCGAGTTGGATAAGTTTGTATTCATATTTCAAATTGCAGAACGAGGGTGTATAAAAACCAGGTAAAATAAAGCCGAACATTTGCCGACTCAAAATTTTATAAATATTTTATGTTACAATTAACTGCTCTGAAAATTTCGTAATTTCCGCACTTCGGTTCAAAATATTTTCCCTAATTTCATCTAAACTTTACATTTTCCGACTTATTTTTATGTTATGCGCTTACATTTGCATGATTTTTTATACAAACAATTGATTCAGCAAATATACAGAATATCATGAGTATCTATGAATGATTTTTTAATCATAACTATGGCTACTACATAAGTCAATATTGTCAAAAGTAATACTAGAAAATCCCCCGATGGGGCATTGCAAAAAGGGTAAAAATCTTGTTTGTTATTAGTTTAATGCCGTAGCTTTATTGCTTGTTTTGAGTAAATAAACATCTAAAAGACAGGGTACATTATGCATAT